>NZ_JBQTCJ010000084.1:0-16984 GCF_052380005.1 Salinarimonas sp. NSM | reverse complement strand
GGCTCGGGCCGCGCCGGGACGCGGGCGGCCGCACCCGGGAGCGGCTGCGGCGGAACCGGCTGCGGACGCGGGGCGGACTCGCGGTGGGGTTGGGGTTGCGCCACGGAGGGCGCCGGCGGCGCGGCGGCGGCGCGTCGCGAGCTCTCAACGATCTGCATGATGCGTCCCATCATGCTCTCCCCCGCCTCGACCTGGCTCGCGAGATCGGCGGCATAGCGCTCGGCGGTACGCAGGCGCTCGGCGAGGGTGCGGTCGCACTCGCCGAGCGTGGCGCGCAGGCCGGCGATGGCGCGCTCGGCGTTGTCGGTGGCGGTGACGAGCTCGCCGATCGTGCGCCGCATGGAGGCCTCGTCCGCCTGCAGCCGGGCGATGCGCCGGCCGAGCCGCGCGCACGTGACCATGCACGCGACCAGCAGCACGGCGACCAGGATCTCGGCGAGGAACATCAGCACCGACGTCATCCGCGCATCACTCCTTGTGGCCCTTGAGGCTCGCCTCGAAGCCGGCGAGCGTGGTGCGCGAGCGCCGCAGGGGGCGCGCGACCTGGATGGCGATCTTGTCGTCGACGCGCCCGACGCGGCCCTGCGTCAGCCGCCAGTCGCCGCAGCGCAGGGTGACGAGGTCCGAGGGCTTGGCGTCGAGCATCAGGGTGTCGCCGACCTCGAGCTTCATCACCCGCTTGAGCGGCAGGCGCATCTCGTGGAGCACGGCCTGGATCTCGAAGTCCGCCTGCCAGATCTCGGTGGCGAGATGCCCTTCCCAGACCGAATCGCGCCCGAGCTTCTCGCCCATGAAGCTCTGCAGCAGCAGATCGCGGATCGGCTCGATCGTCGCGTAGGGAAGCAGGATCTGGAACGTGCCGCCGCGCCCTTCCATGTCGAGCTTGAGCTCGATCAGGATCGCCGCGTTGGCAGGCCGCGTGATCGTGGCGAAGCGCGGGTTGGTTTCGATCCGGTCGACGGAGAAGTTCACCTGCGAGAGCACGCCGAAGCAGGTCTCGGCGTCGGCGAGCACGATCTCCACCATGCGCTTGACGAGCTGCATCTCGATCGTCGTGAACGGCCGCCCGTCCAGCCGCGTGCCCTGGTTGCCGCGCTTGCCGCCGAGCAGCAGGTCGAGCGTGGCGTAGGCGAGGTTCGACTCGATGGTGACGAGGCCCGAGCCCTCCCAGCCCTCCGCGTGGAAGACGGCGAGCTGCACCGGCAGCGGGATCGAGTTCAGGTAGTCGCCGAAGCGCACCGAGGAGATGTTGTCGAGCTGGACCTCGACGTTGTCGTTGAAGAAGTTGCGCAGGCTCGTCGACAGGAGGCGCACCATCCTGTCGAAGATGATCTCGAGCATGGGCAGGCGCTCGTACGAGACGACGCCCGAATCGACGATCGCGCGGATGCCCCCCGCCCCCGAGGCCGACATCTCGCGCAGCGAGAAGCCGAGAAGCTGGTCGATCTCCTCCTGCACGAGGATGCGGTCGGCGCCGGCGAGCTCGGGGGAGGAATCGTCCTCCGCCTCGTCGATCATGGTGGCCCATTCGGCCGCCATGTCGGAGGCCGCCGCCGCCGTGCCCTGCTCGGCGAGCGCCTGCCCCCACTCGTCCGCGAGCGAGGCGTCGGCCTCCTCGCCCGCCTTCTGCTCCATCAGGGCGGCGGCCCAGTCGTCGTCGATCTCCTCGGGTTCGTCGGCCAAGGCGCGCTCCCTATTGCACCACGACCTCGCCGAAGAGCACCGCGTCCACCTCTGCGGGGTGGACGGCGATGTTCACGCGGCGAAGCAGCTCCTCGCGCAGGCGATAGACGCCCGCCGAGCCGTGCAGGTCGGAGGCGCGCAGCTCGCGCACGTAGGTCTGGAACGCGTCCTCGACGCGCGGCATCAGCGGCGCGATCTCGGTCGCGGCGACGGGATCGGAAACCTCGAGACGCGCGGTGAAGCGCAGGAAGCGCGGGCGCTCCTCGTTGGGCTCGGGGGCGAGGTTGACGGTCATCTGCGGCACGTCGACGAAGGTCGGCGGCACGGCGGCCTCCGCCTCCGCGAGCGCCGCCGCCTCGGCCTCCGCCGCCTCGTCGGAGCCCGACAGGAAGAAGAACGCGCCCGCGCCGCCGCCGATCAGCAGCACGCCGGCGACCGCGCCGATGAGGATCAGCTTCTTCTTCTTGCCGCCCGAGCCGGCTTCGGCCTCGGCGCCCTCGCCCTCGACCTCGGCGTCCTCGCCCTTGCGTGGTTTCTTCGCCATGGAGTCCCCCGCGCCCGAACCGATCGGCACGTGGCCCGACAATCGTCGAGGCGTGGTTAATGCCGCGTTAAGGCGGCAAAACCTGCCGGGTCCTTCTTGCCGCGCGGCGCCGGGCGTCCGTCGTCAGGGTGAACGGCGGCTTTCACGGACGCCTTGGTTTCCAAGGCATTCCGGCTCACCGACCCGGCTGGCACGGTCTTCGCGAATAGGAGCGTGCCGGGCCCGGCGCTGGGGAGCGTGAACGGGGCCGGCGGGGACAATCGGGGACAAGGAGCGTCTCTCATGGAGAACACGCTTCTCATCGGCCTGTCGCGCCAGGTGGCGCTGGCCCGTGAGCTCGACGTGATCGCCAACAACATGGCGAACGTCAACACCAACGGCTTCAAGGCGCGCTCGTCGCGCTTCGAGGAATATCTCGAGCCGGACGCGTCCGCCGAGACCTTCCCGTGGCCGGATCGCAAGCTCTCCTTCGTCATCGACGCGGGCAGCCCGATCGATCTGTCGGACGGGGCGACCGAGCCCACCGGCAACCCGCTCGACGTCGCCATCCGCGGCGACGCCTTCTTCGTCGTCGAGACGCCGGCGGGCGAGCGCTACACGCGCAACGGCGCCTTCCAGGTCGATCCGCAGGGCCGCCTCGTCACCTCCGACGGCTTTCCCGTGATGGGCGACGGCGGCGCGATCCAGCTCGAGCCCGGCGACACCGGCATCGTCATCGCCGGCGACGGCACGATCTCCACCGACGCCGGCCAGCGCGGCCGGCTCGCTCTGGTGCGCTTCGACGCCCCGCAGATGCTCTCGAACATGGGCGCGAACCTGTTCGCGGCGGTCGAGCCCGCACAGCAGGCCCAGCCCGCCGGAGAGCGGGCCCGGGTCGAGCAGGGCTTCATCGAGCGCTCCAACGTGCGCGCGGTCTACGAGATGACCCGCCTCATGGAGGTGAGCCGCGCCTACACCCGCGTCGCCTCGACCCTGTCGAGCCTGACCGACCTGCAACGCACCGCCATCCGCACGCTCGGCGAAGCGGCGTAAGCCCGAAGGAGACGCAACCATGCGCGCCCTCTACTCCGCCGCGACCGGCATGATGGCCCAGGAGCTGAACGTCCAGGTCATCTCCAACAACATCGCCAACATGCGCACCACCGGCTACAAGCGCCAGCAGGCCCATTTCCAGGATCTGCTCTACCAGACCATGCGCCGGGCCGGTGCGACCACTTCCGCGCAGGACACCCAGACCCCGTCCGCCATCGAGATCGGCTCGGGCGTCAAGGCCGTCTCCACCGCCCGTGCGATGACGCAGGGCAACCTCACCCCGACCGAGCGCGACTTCGACATCGCGGTGCGCGGCGAGGGGCTCTTCCAGATCCGCCTGCCCGACGGTCGCGCCGCCTTCACCCGCGACGGCGGCTTCGACCTCGACGCGCAGGGGCGCCTCGTCACCAAGGACGGCTACGAGGTCGAGCCGGGCATCGTCATCCCGCAGAACGTCCAGAGCGTCTCGATCAGCGCCTCGGGCGTGGTCGAGGTGACGACGGCCGACGCGCCCGAGCCGCAGGAGGTGGGCCAGATCCAGCTCACCCGCTTCGTCAACAAGGTCGGCCTCGAGTCGATCGGCGACAACCTCTTCCTCCAGACGGCCGCCTCCGGCGATCCCGTCCAGGGCAACCCGGGCGAGGAGGGCTACGGCTCGCTCCAGCAGGGCTACCTCGAGGAGGCGAACGTCAACGCCGTCACCGAGATCTCGGCGCTGATCTCCGCCCAGCGCGCCTACGAGATGAACTCGCGCGTCATCTCCGCGGCCGACCAGATGCTCCAGGCCGCCAGCCAGATGTTCCGGGGGTGAGGACGATGACGCTGCGCTTCGCTTCCCTCCGTGCCGCCGCGCGCCCCCCCGCCGGCCGCCTCCCCCTCGGCGCCGTCGCACGCGCCGCGGCGATCCTCGGGCTCGCCGTCGCGATCGCCGCGGCCGCGCGGCCGAGCCTGGCGCAGGACGTCTTCGCCCAGCCGGCCGCCGGGCAGGTCGCCGCGCTGGCCACGCCCGTCGCTCCCATCGCCGCCGCGTCGCCGAGCCTGCGCGGGGACGTGATCGTCTCCGGCGACGTCATCCGGCTGGGCGACCTCGTCGCCGACGCGCCCGCCGCGGTCGCGGCGACGCCGGTCTTCCACGCCCCGGCGCTCGGCGAGCTCGGCACGATCCAGGTGGCGCGCCTGCTGCTGGCCGCGCACGCCCTCGGCGTCGTCGACGTCGCCACCGGCGGGCGCGAGCAGGTGACGGTGACCCGCGCCGCACGCCGCATCGGCCAGGAGGCGGTCGCCGCGGCGCTCTCCGAGCGCATCGCGGAGACGGCGATGCTGCCCTCGGACGAGATCGAGATCGCCTTCGACGGTACGCCGCCCGGCCTCCTCGTCTCACCCGAGGCGACCGAGCCCGTTGCGATCACCGATCTCGCCTGGGACCCCTCGACCCGCCGCTTCACCGCGACCGCCTATGTCGGCCCGAGCCCGGCCGAGCGCCGTGCCCAGGCGGCCGTCAGCGGCGTCGCCCGGCAGGTCGTGCCCGTCGCCGTCCTCGCCCGCTCGATCGCCCGCGGCGAGCCGATCCGCGCCGACGACTACCGCATCGAGCGCCGCGCCGTGGAACGCGTTCCCGCCGACACCCGGCTCGACGCCATCGAGGTCGACGGGCGCGTCGCGCGCCGCTCCCTCACCGCCGGCGCGCTGCTCCGCCAGGGCGATCTCGAGCGGCCGATGCTGGTGGAACGCAACGGCACGGTGCTGATGGTCTACGAGAGCGGCTCGCTCACCCTCACCCTGCGCGGCACCTCCCGCCAGGCGGGCGCCGAGGGCGAGGTCGTCGACGTCGAGAACCCCGTCTCCGGGCGGATCGTGCAGGGCGCCGTCATCGGCCCGGGCACGGTGCGCGTCGGCAACGCCTTCCACGGCCGCGTCGCGGCCCTCGCCAACTGATGCCGGACGAGATCGCCATGCTCCGCTCGCTTCCCCGCCTCGCCGCGCGCGCCGTCGCGCTCGTCGCGCTGGCCGGCACGCTCGCCGCCTGCGGCACCGCCGACCGGCTCGCCAACGTCGGTCGCGCCCCGGCACTCACGGCCATCGAGGATCCGACCGCCCAGCCGGGCTACGTTCCGGTGCGCATGCCGATGCCCACGCCGGAGGTGGTCTCCTTCGCCTCGAACTCACTCTGGCGCCAGGGCGCGCGCGGCTTCTTCAAGGACCAGCGCGCCGCGCAGGTGGGCGACCTCGTCACGGTGCGGGTGCGCATCACCGACCGCGCCCAGTTCGACAACCAGACCCGCCGCTCGCGCGCCAACTCGGAGGCCCTGGGCGCAGGTGGGCTGTTCGGCCTGGAGACGCAGTACGACCGCGTCTTCGGCGACGACATCCAGGCGGACGCCCTCGTGGACGCGAGCTCGGATTCCTCGAGCCGCGGCGCGGGCTCGATCCGCCGTTCGGAGCAGCTGACGACGAACGTCGCCGCGGTCGTGACCCAGCGCCTGCCCAACGGCAACCTCGTCATCGAGGGCAAGCAGGAGGTGCGCGTGAACTTCGAGGTGCGCGAGCTGATCGTCGCCGGCGTGGTGCGCCCGGAGGACATCGAGAACGACAACACGATCGATTCGACCAAGATCGCCCAGGCGCGCATCGCCTACGGCGGCCGCGGCCAGATCACCGACGTCCAGCAGCCCCGCTACGGCCAGCAGGTGCTCGACATCCTCCTGCCTTTCTGACGCGTCCCCTCCCCGGCTCCCCTGCGAAGGATCCCCTACCCCCGTTCCCTCCCCCGGATCGTCGGCCGCTCCCCAGTGCTCCCCGAGCACCGTGCCGCCGATCCGCCCCGACGGCCCCGGCTTCCCCGAGCCGGGGCCGTTCCCCGTTCCCGGGTGGATGCACGCCATGGACGGCGAACGAAAGCCGCGACGCTCCTCCTCCCCCGCGGGGGGCCCTGCTGGGAGGATCCGGGTCGCGACTGGCGCGCTCACCCCGTGGCGTCGCGCCAGGGCACCACGTCCCCCGGCAGCCGACGGCCCACCACGTCGAGCAGGAGCGCGAGCAGCAGCGTCACGACGACCGTCGCCGTCGCCAGCGCTGCGGCGGCCGGGGAGTTGCCCTCGTATTGCAGGAAGAAGACCACGACCCCGAGCGTCTCGGTGCCCGAGGACCAGAGCAGCGCGGAGACCGTGAGCTCGTTGAACGCCGTCATGAAGATGAGCAGCCCGCCCGCCACCGCCGCCGGCGCGGCGATGGGAACGACGATCACGAAGAGCCGCCGGAACGCCCGCGCGCCGGCGATCCGTGCGGCCTCGTCGAGCGCCGGCTCGATCGTCTCGAGGCTCGCCGTCACGGGCCGCAGCGCCAGCGTCATGAAGCGCGCGAAATAGGCGAAGAGGATGATCCAGAGCGAGTTGTAGACCGACACGCCGAGGATCGGCAGCGGCGGCAGGAAGACGAGGATCGCGCCCAGCGCGAGCACCGTGCCGGGGATGGCGTAGGGGGTGTCCGCGACGAGATCCAGCACGCGCGCCGCCCTCATCCGGCGCATCACCGCGAGGTAGGCGAGCGGCACCGCCACGAGGCCTGCGACGAGCGCCGTCGCCCCGGCGAGCAGGAACGAGTTCGCGAAGGCGCGCCGCGTCATCTCCTGGCCCAGCACCGCGAAGCGGTAGTGATCGAGGGTCAGCGTCTCGAGCGACAGCCGCACGCCGACGGCGGGCGTCAGCGATGCGGCGAGGAGCGCGCAGAGCGGCAGGAACGAGACGAGGCCGAGCACGACCCACACGCCCGTCTCGAGCGGCAGCCGGGCGCGCCCGAGCGGAAACGGCCGCAGCATCGCGCTCGCCCGCTCGACCCGCGCATGCATCCGCGCGGCGACGATCGCCCGCAGCGCGAGGCCGCCCATCGCGATCAGGATCAGGATGAGCGCGATCGCCGCCACCTCGCCGAGCACCGACGGCCCGAAGCCGTTCAGCCGCTGGTAGATGAGCGTGGTCAGCATCGTGTAGCGGCCCGGGATGCCGAGCAGCGCGGGAACGCCGAAATTGCCGATCGCCGAGACGAAGGCGAGCGCCGCGCCCGCGAGCAGCGCCGGCAGCGACAGCGGCAGCACGACGCGCAGCGTCGCGACGAGCGGCCGCGCGCCCGCGATCCGCGCGGCCTCGACGAGATCGCGCGGCATGGCGCGCAGGCCCGCGCGCACGGCGAGGAAGACGAGGGCGGCGTGCTCGACGCCCATGACGAGCACGATGCCGCCGAGCGAATAGAGCGGGTTCGTGGTGCCGGGCGGGCTCGCCAGCCCGAGCGGGCGCAGGATCGGCGAGGAGGGGCCGATCAGCTCGATCCAGGCGAGCGCCGTGATCTGCGAGGGGACGAGGAGCGGCAGCAGCAGCGCGAAGGTGAGCGCCGTCTTGGCGCGCACGTCGGTGAGCGCCACGACGAAGGCCATGGTCGCGCCGAGCACAACCGAGACGAGGGTCGCGAGCGTGCCGGCCTCCAGCGTGTTCCACAGCGCCCGCGAGGTGGAGCGCGACTGCCACTGGTCGCGCAGGATGCCGAGCGTCTCGCCGGCGTCGTTGGGCCCGACCGCCTCCAGGAGCAGGCGCCCGAGCGGCCAGAGCGTGAAGACGCCGAGATAGAGGGCGACGCCGGCGAGCAGGATCGTCTCGCCGGAGGGGGCGCGCAGGCGCCAGGAGGGTGGCGCGCGCAGGCGCGAGGGCAGTACGGCCTGCGCGCGCTCCAGCATGAGGTCAACCGCCGAACAGGTCGGCGAAGGCGCGCTTGTTCGCCTCGTCGTTCTCGATCATCGCGCCGAGGTCGGCCTCGAGGATCGTGAGCTGCGAGGGGGCGGGGCGGCCCTCCGGCAGGTCGACACCGTCGATCAGCGGAATGTAGCCCTGCGAGGCCGACAGCGCCTGCCCGGCCTGCGACAGCGTCCAGTCGACGAAGGCCTGCGCGGCCTCCATGTCGTCCGTGCCCTCGACGATCGCCACCGGCTCGGTGATCGCGGAGACGCCCTCGGACGGGAAGACGAAGCCGACCGGCGAGCCGTCGGCGGCGGCGTTGAGCGGCATGAAGTCGACGATGATGCCGTAGGCCTTCTCGCCGCGGGCCACCGCCTCGAGCACGCCGCCGTTGCCGCGCCCGGCGATGGCGCCGTTGTCGGCCAGCGTCTCGTAGTAGTCCCAGCCGAACTGCGGCTGCTGCACCATCGTACCGACGTGGTAGACGGCGGCACCCGAGTAGAGCGGGCTCGGCATCGTCAGCGAGCCGGCGATCTCGGGCCGGGTCAGGTCCATCCAGGAGGTCGGCGGCGTCTCGACGAGCTCGGTGTTGTAGACGATGCCCGTCGTGATCAGCTTCGTGCCGAAGAAGGTCATGTCCGGATCGATGACGGCGGAGGGCAGGCCCTCGACCGGCGCGTCCGCGTAGGCGGCGAGGCGGCCGTCGTTCTTGAGCTGCGTCATCGCCACCGCATCGGCGATGAGGAGCACGTCGGCGGGCGTCGAGCCGGCGGCGAACTCGGCCTGCAGCCGGTTGACGACCTCCGTCGTGCCCGAGCGGAACACCTCGACCTGGATGTCCGGATGAGCCTCGTTGAAGGCCTCGACGATGGTCGCCATCTGCTCGGTGGGCTGCGAGGTGTAGACCGTGATCGAGCCCGACTGGGCGAGCGCGAGCGTGGAGACCGACGCGAGCGCGAGGCCGGCGATCACGGGGCGGAGCATCGTCTTCATGCGGAGAACCTCGTCGAAGGAGTGGAGCGCGGGGGACGGCGTGCGCGCACGCGCGCCTCGCCGGTGGCGGTAGCAAGCGCGCGTGACGCTCGGGTGACAGCTCTGCGACGCGGCGGGCCCGCTCATCCGTCGACCCCCGCCCACCCCGCCTGCCGGCAGGCCTCGCCGAGCACCATCGCCGCAGCCACCGCGACGTTGAGCGAGCGGAAGCCCGCGCGCATCGGGATCGTCACCCGCGCGTCGGCCGCCGCGTGCACCGCGTCCGGCACGCCGGCGGACTCGCGCCCCACGAGGATGGCGTCGCCGGGCGCGAAGGCGAAATCCGTGTAGCGGATCTCGGCGCGTGTCGTCGTCAGGACGAGGCGCACGCCGGCTCCGCGCCGCCAGTCCTCGAAGGCGTCCCACGAGCGGTGGCGGAGGATCTCCACCCGGTCGAGGTAGTCCATGCCGGCGCGGCGGAAGTTGCGGTCCGACGGGTCGAAGCCGGCGGGCTCGACGATGTCCACCGCCGCGCCGAGGCAGGCGGCGAGGCGCACCATCGTGCCGGTGTTCTGGGGTATGTCGGGCTGGTAGAGGACGAGGCGCATGCTCTCGTCATCGTGTCCCCGCGACGACGCGTCAAGTGAACCGTGCGGGCACCGCCTCGGTTGACGAAGCCCCGACGAAGCACGACGTTCGAACCATGTCCGCATCCAGCCCCTCGCTCGCCGCCCGGCTCTTCGCCTGGGCCGAGAGCCGCATCGACCCCTTCGCGCCCTTCGACCGCGACGAGACCCCGCCTTCCGGCGTGCTTCCCTTCGCATGGCACTATCTTGCGCCGGTGAAGGGCTGGTTCGTCGCGCTCACCGTGGTCGCCCTCGCCTACGGCCTGTTCGAGAGCGCGATCTACCTGCTCATCGGCTGGTTCGTGGACGTGCTCGCCTCCGGCGACCCGGCGACGATCGTCGACACGCACGGCACGGCGCTCCTCGCCGTCGCCCTGCTCGTCCTCGTGCTGCGGCCGATCCTGTTCTTCGCGCACAACCTCATCACCAACCAGATCCTCGTCGCCAACGCGACGAACATGATCCGCTGGCGTGCCCACAGCTACACGCTCGGGCACGCGATCTCCTACTTCCAGGGCGACTTCGCCGGGCGGCTGTCGACGCGGGTGCTCCAGGCGGGGCAGGCCGTGCGCGAGATCGCGGTGACGCTCCTCGACACGCTGCTCTACGTCGTGCTGTTCGCCGCGACCGCGATCGGCCTGTTCCTGTCGATCGAGGTCTGGCTCGCGCTCCCGATGGCCGGCTGGATCGTCGGCTACGCGCTGCTCCTGCGCTACTTCGTGCCGCGCGCCCGCGTGCGCTCGCTCGAGGTGGCGGAGACGCGCTCGGCGATGACGGGGCGCGTCGTCGACAGCTACACCAACGTGCTGACGGTCAAGCTCTTCGCCCGCACCGACGCGGAGCGCTCGGCCGTGCGCGAGGCGATCGCGCGCAACACCCGGGCCTTCCTCGACATGATGCGCCTCGTCAGCGGCGTGTCCGTCGTGCTCCAGGTGATGAACGCCGCGCTGCTCGTCGCCACCGCGGGCCTGTCCTTCCTGCTCTGGCGCGAGGGCGCGCTCTCGGCGGGCATCGCCGCGGCGGGTCTCGCGCTCGTCATGCGCGTGATCACGATGTCGGGCTGGGTCATGCAGAGCGTGCGCGGGCTGTTCGAGAACGTCGGCGTCGTGCAGGAGGCCATGCGCACGATCTCCAAGCCCCACGGCCTCGTCGACGCGCCCGATGCCCGCCCGCTCACGGTCGACGAGGGGGAGATCCGCTTCGAGCGGGTGCGCTTCCATTACGGCAAGGAGGAGGGCGGCGTGCTCGACGATCTCTCGCTGCGCATCGCGCCGGGCGAGAAGGTCGGGCTCGTCGGCCCGTCGGGCGCGGGCAAGTCCACAATCGTCTCGCTGCTGCTGCGCCTGCACGACGTCGAGAGCGGGCGCATCCTCGTCGACGGCCAGGACATCGCCCGCGTCACGCAGGACAGCCTGCGCGCGCAGATCGGCGTCGTGACGCAGGACACGTCGCTGCTCCACCGCTCGATCCGCGACAACATCGCCTACGGGCGCCTCGACGCGAGCGACGCCGAGATCGCCCGCGCCGCGCGGCTCGCCAACGCCGACGGCTTCATCGCCGAGCTCGTCGACCACCAGGGCCGGCGCGGCCTCGACGCCCATACCGGCGAGCGCGGCGTGAAGCTCTCCGGCGGGCAGCGCCAGCGCATCGCCATCGCGCGCGTGATCCTCAAGGACGCGCCGATCCTCGTCCTCGACGAGGCCACCTCCGCCCTCGATTCGGAGACCGAGGCGGCGATCCAGGCGTCGCTCGAGGGCCTGATGCAGGGCCGCAGCGTCATCGCCATCGCCCACAGGCTCTCGACCATCGCCGCGCTCGACCGGCTGATCGTGCTCGACGAGGGCCGCATCGTCGAGGAGGGCACCCACGCCGCCCTGCTCGAGCGCGGCGGCGCCTATGCGCGCCTGTGGGCGCGGCAGTCGGGCGGGTTCATCGGGGCGGACGCGCCGGGCCTGATGAAGGTGGGCTGACGAAGGCGATCCGCCCGGCCTATTCCGCGGCCGAGCGGTCCGCCTTCCCATAGCGGCGGTCGATGTACTCGACCACGAGCGCCTTGAAGTCGTCGGCGATCGTGGCGCCGCGCAGGGTCATCGCCTTCTTGCCGTCGATGAAGACGGGCGCGGCGGGGGTCTCGCCGGTGCCCGGCAGAGAGATGCCGATGTCGGCGTGCTTGGACTCGCCGGGCCCGTTGACGATGCAGCCCATCACCGCGACGTTGAGCACCTCCACCCCCGGGTGGGTGGTCTTCCACTCGGGCATCGAGGTCGCGATCCAGTCCTGGATGTCGCGCGCGAGCTCCTGGAACACGGTCGAGGTCGTGCGCCCGCAGCCCGGGCACGCGGCGACCTGTGGCACGAAGGTGCGAAAGCCCATCGTCTGGAGCAGCTCCTGCGCCGCCTTCACCTCGAGCGTCCGGTCGCCGCCGGGCTCGGGCGTGAGCGAGAAGCGGATCGTGTCGCCGATCCCCTCCTGCAGCAGCACGCCGAGCGCCGCCGAGGACGCCACGATGCCCTTCGAGCCCATGCCGGCCTCGGTCAGCCCCAGGTGCAGCGCGTAGTCCGAGCGGCGCGCCAGCTCGCGATAGACCGCGATCAGGTCCTGCACGTTCGAGACCTTGGCGGAGATGACGATGCTCTCCTTCGGCAGGCCGATCTCCATGGCGCGCTCCGCCGAGAGCAGCGCGGACTGCACCATCGCCTCGCGGGTGATCGCGCCCGCCGGCAGCGGCTCGGCCTGCGCGGCGTTGAGGTCCATCAGGTGGGTGAGCAGTTCCTGGTCGAGGGAGCCCCAGTTCGCGCCGATGCGCACGGCCTTGCGGTGCGCGATCGCCTTCTCGACGATCATCGAGAACTGCCGGTCCTTCTTGTCCTTGAAGCCGACGTTGCCCGGGTTGATCCGATACTTCGCCAGCGCCTCCGCGCAGGCCGGGTGGTCGTCGAGCAGCTTGTGGCCGATGTAGTGGAAGTCTCCCACCAGCGGCACGTCGCAGCCGATCCGGTCGAGCCGCTCGCGGATCCTCGGCACGGCGGCGGCGGCTTCGTCCCGGTCGACGGTGATGCGCACGATCTCCGAGCCGGCGCGGGCGAGCTTGGCCACCTGCGCGACGGTCGCGTCGATGTCCGCCGTGTCGGTGTTCGTCATCGACTGAACGACGATCGGCGCGCCCCCGCCGACCTGTACGTGACCGATCATCACGCCCACCGTCCGATGGCGCGCGGCGGGGCCGGACTTGGTGTGATCGGCTTGGGCGAGGAGGCTCATGAGGGCGCTTCCGGGTCGGGCGGGGAACCGGGGAAGAGGTGACGCCTGCGGGGGCGCGCGTCAAGGCGTTGCCACAGATCGGAAGCCGCCATGTGACTTGGAGCCATACCTGACTTTACCGACTATCGAGGCTGCCATCCTCATTACACTGCGATTCAGGATATCAGAGATTCTATCGTCTCGGAGAGTTCTACGCAGAACCGAGTCGAGGGTCCGACTGGACCTCCCACGGACGAGCAGGGCTGTTGCAGGGGTGCGACATTGCAACCAGGAACGAAACCGATCGTCAAGAGTCCTTGTCTCATATCGAGGGACGATATACGTTCCATCCCGAGCTGCCAGCCTTGATCGAGCTCGCGGGGACGTACCGGCTGACCAATGGGTGGACCATGGCTATTCGTGCGGAATGGTGCGATCCGACGCCGGGCCGCCCCCGGGGGCTCGATTACGCTCTGAACCTGATGGATGGAAAGGATCGTGTGCTCGGGCTCGACAATTCTCACGGGTTCGATGGCGCAGGCGAGCATGATCCCTTCGATCACGAGCACCCTGACGGGCGCGTCGAGCAGCGGGTCCGCTACGCGTTCACGACGGCGCAAGCGCTGATCGCAGGTTTTTTCGCGCGCGTCGAGGCCGCGTGCGAACGGCGAGGAATCCCGTTCGAGTTCGAGGACGAGACCGATGAGTAGGACCATATCCGGAAACGACCTGCGGGACCGCATGCTGGCACGCATGCGCGCGGTCGCCACGTCGGCTCCAGAGGACGCATTCAAGGTTCTGGCGTCGGCAGGGAACAGGGATCTGCTCGGCCTGATCGGTCGCGAGGCCCCGCAGAGCATCAGCGCGCTGTCCGAGCTCGCCGGTCGTGCGCAGCCGAACGTGAGCCGTTCGCTGAGCGCTCTCGTCGGAGCCGGGCTCGTGCTCCTGCGGCAGGACGGACGGTCGTCGATTCCCGAGTTGACCGATCTCGGACGGGAGAAGGCCGCGGAGCTCGGTCTGCTCGATTTGCCGACGCGCGCGACCCGGCCGGCCGACGAATCGGTCGCCGAGCCGTCTTTCCTGACGGTGCGCTTCGACGGTTCACCGGACGATGGTGCGCGCGGTGCCGTCCTCGCCCATCTGCCACGGCGGGATGGTCAGGGCCTCGCGACCGTGAGCCTGGAGACCGACATCGAGGCCTGGGCCGGAGGGCTCGTGGACCATTGGTGGCGCATGCTCTATCGGCGCGATGCTCCGCATCCTCTGGGGACGTTCGCCGCGGCCTCCGGCCCGGTCCCGATCGCCGTGAAGTCGCACGGCCCTCGCATCGAGCGGATCGTTCGCGGTCCGATCACCATGGCGCGCGACGCGGCCTTCCTGCCTTTGGAGGAGCTCGAGCGCGATCTCATCGCGCAGGTGCTCGAGCCGGTGGCCGCACGGCTGCGCGCCGGGCGAAGGTTCGACCGGCCGATGCAGGCGAAGCTCGCGCGCCTTCTGGAAACGCGCGCCTTCCCGGCCGAGCACGCCTTCGCACGGACCGCCGGTGCGCTCGGGATCTCGCCCTACGATCTCGGCGACGCGCGCGCGGATGCGCTCCGCGAGCTGATCGCGGACATGCCCGACGAGGACGTGCGGCTCGATTTCGCGTCCGCCGTGCTCGACGAGGAGCTGGGCGCGGCCTCCGAATGGATCTCCGCCGAGCTTCGCGACCACGGCTCCGTCAACACCATGCGGCGCCTGCCCGAACTCGCCGGTGCGCTATCGGCTGTTCGGCTGCCAGCGAGCGCGCGTCCGTGGGAGCGCGGAACGTCGATGGCGAAGGCGCTGCGGAGGACGCTGAAGCTCGGACCGGACGCGTCCCTGATCGATCTCGAGCATCTCGCCGAACGGTTCGGATCCGACTATTTCGCCGCGAGCAGCCTCGACGCGCCTGCTGCGCTGCGCGGCTACCAGGGCGTGAGTGACGCGGGCCCGATCGTCGTCGTCGAGGACGAGGGGCCGGAGCGAACCGCCTTCACCCTCGCGCGCGCGATCGGGGACTATCTGGTCTTCGAGAGCCGCGCTTCCTGCGTAGCGGACCGCTACACCGACCGGCAGGCGGTAGGGCGCGCCTTCGCGGCCGAGTTCATGGCACCGGCCGAAGGCGTCGTCCAAATGGTCGAGGACGGCATGCCCATGGAGAGGGTGGCGCGCCACTACGGCACGACGCTCGCCGTGGTGAGCCACCAGTACGGCAACAACGCCGACCGGCTCGCGGACGCCTGACGGCGCCCGCGACACCGCCCGCCTCCCTCACCTCTCCGCCAGCTCCGCCAGGATCCGCGCCCAGGAGCGGATGCCCTTGTGGAAGCTGGTCAGGTCGTACTTCTCGTTGGGCGAGTGCACGCGGTCGTCGTCGAGGCCGAAGCCGACCAGCAGCGAGTCGAGGCCGAGCGTGCGCTTGAAGTCGCCGACGATCGGGATCGAGCCGCCCGAGCCGATGATCACCGGCGCGTTCGGCCACTCGGCTGCGAGCGCCGTCTCGGCCGCGGCGAGCGCGGGCATGTCGTAGGGCAGCGAGATCGCCCGCGAGCCCTTGTGGCGGATGATCTCGAACGAGCAGTCCGCCGGCACCCGCGCTGCCACGTGCTTCTCGAGCGCCGCCGAGACCGCCTCCGGGTCCTGGTCGCCGACGAGGCGGAAGGAGATCTTGGCCGAGGCCTGCGCCGGGATCACAGTCTTGGTGCCCTCGCCGGTGTAGCCGCCGACGATGCCGTTGACGTCGCAGGTCGGGCGCGACTGGATCATCTCGAGGATCATCCGGTCGCGCTCGCCGACCGGCTGCGACAGCCCGATCGGGCCGAGCAGCTGCTCGGAGGTGAGGTTCAGCGCCTCCCAGCGGGCGCGCACCTCCGGGGGCGGCTCGGAGACACCGTCGTAGAAGCCCTCCAGCGTCACGCGCCCCTGCGCGTCGTGCAGGTCGCCGACGATCTTCCCCAGGATGTGGATGGGGTTCGCGGCCGCCCCGCCGAACAGGCCCGAATGCAGGTCCCGGTCGGCGGCGCGCACGATCACCTCGTCGTAGGCGAGCCCGCGCAGGGAGGCCGTGACCGCGGGCGTGCGCGGATCCCACTGCGTCGTGTCGCAGACGAGCGCGAGATCGGCGGACAGCTCGTCCTTGATGGCCTCGACGAAGGCGGGCAGCCCCTTCGAGCCGTTCTCCTCCTCGCCCTCGATCAGGAACGTGAGGCCGATCGGCAGCGCGCCGGTGACGGCCTTCCAGGCCCGGCAGGCCTCGACGAAGGTCATCACCTGCCCCTTGTCGTCGCAGGCGCCGCGGGCGACGATCACCTCGCGCCCGTCCGGCAGCGTCTTGCGCACCGGCGTGAAGGGCGGGCTCTCCCACAGGTCGAGCGGGTCCACAGGCTGGACGTCGTAGTGCCCGTAGAACAGCGCATGCGGGGTGCCGGCGGGTCCGTCCACCCGCCCCACGACGGCGGGATGCGCGCCGGGCACGTCCCGCACCTGCGCCCCCACCCCGAGGCTCGCCAGATCCTCCCGGATGAACCGTGCCGCCGCGACGCAATGCTCGGCATAGGCCGGATCGGTGGAGATCGACGGGATCGCGAGCCAGGCGAACAGCCGCTCGAGCGCGGCGTCGAGGTCGGAGTCGATGTGGGCGAGGACGGCGGGGAGATGGGGGGAGGGCATGGTGGCTTTCGGTCGGGCGGTTGGGGTGTGAGATCGGGGGGAAGGTGTCGCGCGTTCGGGGGGCGGGGGCAAGGGGGTGGCGCGGGCGCACCAGGGCAGGCGGATACGGCGAAGGCGAACGAGCGCGCGCCGCAGTCTTTGCCGGCATCAGACGTCCGCGCGGCGCAATCGCACCCCCGGTCCACCTCCGTTCCCCGGGATGAACGCCACACCGGCCTCCTCCATCGCCCGCCTGAGCGCCGCCGCGGTCAGCTCGGTCCCGCTCAGCGGGCCGTGCTGGAGCTCCAGCCGGGCGATGGTGGGGACCGAGACGTTCGAGGCGACGGCCAGCGTCTTCTGGCTCCAGCGCAGGAGCGCGCGGGCGGCGCGGACCTGGGCCGAGGTGAGGCGGGCCGGCTTCTCCTGCGTCATGATTTTATTGTCCTTCCCTGTAGGATTCCTCTGCGAAACTCCGCCTTGTTCTGGCTTGCCGTTGT
>NZ_JBQTCJ010000083.1:0-18109 GCF_052380005.1 Salinarimonas sp. NSM | reverse complement strand
GCCCTGGCCGCCGTCGCGGCGCTGATCGCCACCCTGCCGGCCTGGCCCCTGCGCGCCGTCGCGGCGCGGGCCGCGGCCGTCGCGGCCCGGACGGTTGCCCTGGCGACCGGAGCGACCGCGCCCTTCGCGGCGCCCCTGGCGCCAGACGACGATGGTCTCGGTCGCCACCGGCTCGCTCGCCGCGGCGTCCTCCGCCGGAGCCTCTGCGACGACGGGCTCGGCGACGACGGGCTCGGCGACCACGGCCTCGCTCGCGACCTCGACGGCGGTCTCCGACACCTCGGCCTCGGGCGCCGCGGGCGTCTCGGCCGGGCCATCGGTGGCGGCTTCGACCGGAGTGGCCTCGGCGGCCGTGGACTCGACGGGCGGGGACTCGACGGGCGCGGCCTCGGCGGCAGGTAGCTCTGCGGCCGGGAGCTCGGCGGCCGGTAGCTCGGCGGCGATGGGCTCGGGCGCAGCAGCCTGGGGCGACGCTTCCGCCGCGGGCTCGGCCTTCGTCTCGGCCTGGCTCGTCTGCGCGGCCGAGCTCTCTTCCTCGGAGGTCTCGTCCGCAGGACTCTCCTCCGCAGGACTCTCCTCCGCAGGAGTCTCTTCCACCGGCGTCTCCGTCGGGCTCGCGCTCGCCGCCGGTGCGACCGGCGTCGTCGGCGCCGGCTTCAGGATCGCCGAGGTGATCGCCGGGCCGGCGCGCTCCTCCGAGACGTATCCCAGCGAGCGCAGGATCTGGGCGAAGTCCTCGCCGGCGCAGCCGACGAGGGAGGTCATCGCCACCGTGCCGACGAAGCCGTCGGCCTCCGCCGCGCCCGCGGGCGGCTCGCCGACGCTCTGGCCCGGCACGTAGGCGATGGCCGGGCGGATCAGGTCGGCGAGCCGCTCCAGGATGTCGACGCGCACCGCGCGCCCGCCGCAGACGCGGAAGCCCGCGGAGCGGTAGAGGCCCTTCGCCACCTCGGTGTCGACGGGGATCGAGGTGCGCCCGGAGGAGGCCAGCGCCGCGATCTCGTCGATGCCCTTCTGGTCGAGCCCGCCGTTCTTCAGCGCCCAGAGCTGCGCCGCGAGCGTGCGCGGGGCGGGCTTCATCAGCGCGGGGAGATAGAGATGGTAGGCGCCGAAGCGGATGCCCTTCTGGCGCATGGCCGCGCGCGCCTGCTGGTCGAGGCCGCGCACTTCCTGGAGCACGCGCGAGCGCTCGAGCACGCCGAGCGACTCGGCGATCTGGTAGGCGATCCCCTTGGCGATGCCTGCGAGGTCGGCGGCGTCCTCCATCTCGATGAGCGGCCCGAGCGTGCGGACCACGTGCGCCTTGAGCCAGGCCTGGAGCCGGCCCTCGACTTTCTCAAGCGCTCCGCCCGTGAGGTGCTCGTCGGCGATGAGCCGCACCCGCGGCTCGAAGATCTTCTCGCCGGGCTCGAGCCGCGCCACCGGCTCGCCCTGCCAGCGGATCGTGCCGTCGTTCGAGAGGACGAAGGTCGTGTCGGCGGCGGTCGCGAACCGGTCGGCCCGCGCCTCGATCTCGCCCGCGAGGCCCTTGACCGCGGCGTTGCGCAGGGTCTTGGCCTCGTCGCCGGTGGCGCCCGGGTCCGGCACGAAGACGAAGCCGGACAGACGCCCCACGTGCTGGCCCTCGACGCTCACGTCGCCGGTCGCCGAAATTTCCGCTTCAAGCATCGCGTTCTCTCTCAAGCGCCGCATCAGCACGCTGGTCCGCCGGTCCACGAACCGGCTCGCCAGCCGCTCGTGCAGCGCATCCGACAGCTTGTCCTCTACCCCACGCGCCACGCTCTGCCAATGCTCCGGATCACGCAGCCAGTCGGGTCGATTGGCCACGAACGTCCAGGTGCGCACCTGCGCGATCCGGGCGGAGAGCGTGTCGATGTCGCCGTCGACCCGGTCGAGCAGCGAGATGTGGCGACGAAACCAATCGTCGGGAACCGCCCCGTCGCGCATCAGGAAGAGGTAGATGGCCGAGATCAGGTCGGCGTGGCTCTGCGGCGACACCTTGCGATAATCGGGAACCTGGCAGACGTCCCACAGCCGCTCGACGGCGGCGCGGCCGCTCGCGTGGTGGCGCACCGAATCGTCGCGCGCGAGAATCTCCAGCGCCGCGACGTCCTCGGCCATCGGCGCGCGGGTGAGGCCGTGCTCCTGGGGCACCTCTGCCAGAGCCCGCTGCAGCGCGTCGATCGAGCGGAAGTCGAGCTCGGGGTTGCGCCACTGCAGGATCCGCGCGGGCTCGAACTTGTGCCCCTCCACCGCCTCGACGATCTCGACGTCGAACGGGTCGCAGCGCCCGGACGTGCCGAACGTGCCGTCGTTGAGGTGACGCCCCGCACGGCCCGCGATCTGGCCGATCTCCGCGGGGTTGAGCCGGCGGAAGCGGAATCCGTCGAACTTGCGATCGCCGGCGAAGGCGACGTGGTCGACGTCGAGGTTGAGGCCCATGCCGATCGCGTCGGTGGCGACGAGGTAGTCGACGTCGCCCGACTGGTAGAGCGCGACCTGGGCGTTGCGGGTGCGCGGCGAGAGCGCGCCGAGCACCACCGCCGCCCCGCCGCGCTGGCGCCGGATCAACTCGGCGATGGCGTAGACCTCCTCCGCGGAGAAGGCGACGATGGCGGTGCGCGCGGGCAGGCGCGAGAGCTTCTTCGAGCCCGCGAAGGTCAGCTGCGAGAGCCGCGGGCGCGTCGTGACGTGCACGCCCGGGATCAGCGCCTCGACGAGCGGCTTCATGGTCGAGGAGCCGATCAGCAGGGTCTCCTCGCGGCCGCGCTGGTTGAGCAGGCGATCGGTGAAGACGTGGCCGCGGTCGAGATCGGCGGCGAGCTGGATCTCGTCGATGGCCACGAAGGCGAGATCGAGGTCGCGCGGCATCGCCTCGGCGGTGCAGATCCAGTAGCGCGGGTGCTTCGGCTTGATCTTCTCCTCGCCGGTGACGAGGGCGACGGCATCCGGACCCACGCGTTCCACCACGCGGCCGTAGACCTCGCGCGCGAGGAGCCGCAGCGGCAGGCCGATCATGCCCGACGAATGGCCGAGCATCCGCTCGATGGCGAGATGCGTCTTGCCCGTGTTGGTCGGGCCGAGAACCGCGGTCACCCCGCGCGAGCGGGCCTGCGGCGGGAGGGTGAGGCGAGGCATCTGGCGGGCGGCTGGACCTGAGGGGGACGATGCGCGGACCGGGTCGCGCGGCTGGGCGGGAACCGGGCCGCCCGTCCGGAACGGGCGTCGAACGAAACGGGGGCGAATCGGAGATTCCGGCGGAATCCGGATTCGTTCTCGCGAGAGCGGCTCGCTCGCCTCCCCATATGGGGTCGGCTGCGGCCATTCCTAGGACGGATCGGGCGCGAGCGCGAGAGGGGGCCGGCGCGAGGATCCGCGCGCCTTGCCCCGCACTCCCGCGAGGCGTAAGACGCGTGCCGTCACCAACGGAGATCCCCCCATGCGTCCCTCGAAGCGCGCGCCCGACGAGATGCGCCCCGTCACCCTCGAGCGTGGCGTCGTGCGCTATGCGGAGGGCTCGTGCATGGTGACGTTCGGCGAGACGAAGGTCTTGTGCGCCGCCTCGCTGGAGGAGCGCGGGCCGGGCTGGCTGCGCGGCACCGGCAAGGGCTGGGTGACGGCGGAATACGCCATGCTGCCGCGCGCGACGCACGAGCGCACCCGCCGCGAGGTGACGTCCGGCAAGCCGTCCGGGCGCACGCAGGAGATCCAGCGCCTCATCGGCCGCTCGCTGCGTGCTGTCGTCGATCTCCACGCCATCGGCGAGCGGCAGATCGTGGTCGACTGCGACGTCATCCAGGCGGACGGCGGCACGCGCACGGCCGCGATCACCGGTGCGTGGGTCGCGCTGCACGAGTGCTTCGCCTGGATGATGAAGCGTTCCATCATCTCCGTGAACCCGCTGCGCGACCACGTCGCGGCGGTGTCCTGCGGCATCCACCAGGGCAAGCCCGTGATCGACCTCGACTACGCCGAGGATTCGGCCGCCGAGACGGACGCGAACTTCGTCATCACCGGCAAGGGCGGGCTCGTCGAGGTGCAGGGCACGGCGGAGGGCGCGCCCTTCTCCGAGGAGGAGCTGATGGGCCTCCTGCGCCTCGCCAAGACGGGCATCGCAGGCCTCGTCGAGAAGCAGAAGCAGGCGATCGCCTGACGGGAGCACGAGACATGCCCCACCGCCGCCTCGAGGGCCCGGTCGTCATCGCGACCCACAATTCCGGCAAGCTCCGGGAGATGCGCGAGCTGCTCGCGCCCTTCGGCGTCGAGGCGACGTCGGCGGGCGAGAAGGGCCTGCCCGTCCCCGACGAGACCGGCCACATGTTCTCCGAGAACGCCGCCATCAAGGCGCACGCGGCGGCGAAGGCGACCGGCCTCCCGGCGATCGCCGACGATTCCGGCATCTGCGTGCTGGCGCTGGACGGCGCGCCGGGCCTCTTCTCCGCCGACTGGTCGGTGAACCGAGACTTCGGCCCCGCCATGGAGCGCGTGAAGCGCGAGCTCGACGTGCGCGAGGCGACCGACATGACCGCGTGGTTCGTCTCCGCCCTCGTCGTCGCCTGGCCGGATGGGCGGGAGGAGCTGTTCGAGGGGCGCTGCCCCGGCGCGATCGTCTGGCCGCCGCGCGGCGGGGCGGGCTTCGGCTACGATCCGATCTTCCTCCCCGACGGCGAGAGCCGTACCTTCGGCGAGATGACCGCCGACGAGAAGCACGGCATCGACTGGAGCGATCCGCACAGCGGCCTGTCGCACCGGGCCCGCGCCTTCCGCAAGCTCGCCGCCGCGATCCTCGGCCCGCGCCGCGAGGGGTGAGATGGCGCTCGCCCCCGACGAGATCGCCCGCTACGCCCGTCATCTCGTCCTCCAGGACGTCGGCGGGCCCGGCCAGGCGCGGCTGAAGGCCGCGCGGGTGCTCGTCGTGGGAGCCGGCGGGCTCGGTGCGCCGCTCATCCAGTATCTCGCGGCGGCGGGCGTCGGCACGATCGGCATCGTCGACGACGACGTCGTCGATCTGGGCAACCTCCAGCGCCAGGTGATCCACGGCACGCCGGACGTCGGCCGGCCGAAGGTCGAGAGCGCCGCCGACGCCGTCGCGCGCCTCAACCCGCACGTCGCGGTGGAGGCGCATCGGACCCGCCTCGGCGAGGCGAACGCCCGCGCCCTCGTCGCCGCCTACGACCTCGTCGCCGACGGATCCGACAACTTCGCCACGCGCTATGCCGTCTCCGACGCCTGCTTCCACGAGAAGCGCCCGCTGGTGACCGCGGCGCTCGGGCAGTTCGACGGGACGCTGACGACGATCCGGGCCCACGAGACCGGGCCCGACGGGCGGCCGAACCCGACCTATCGCTGCCTCTTCCCCGAGGCGCCGCCCCCGGGCGCCATCCCCACCTGCGCGCAGGCCGGCGTGCTCGGTGCGCTCGCGGGCGTGATGGGGTCGATGATGGCGATGGAGGTGGTGCGCGAGATCGTCGGCTTCGGCGAGGGGCTGGTGGGGCGCCTCCTCATGGTCGACGCGCGCGCCATGCGCTTCGAGACGCTGCGCTACGGGTGGCACCCGCGCAACCCGCTGAGCGGCACGCCCGAGGGCGGTTGATGACAACCGCCGCTGCCGCTCCTAGAACGGTGGTATGCGCACCTCCTCCCGACGCTGGCCCCTGACGGTCCTCCTGCCGCTCGGCGTCTCGATCACGATGTTCGCGGTCGCGGTGGGCACGACGCAGGTCGGCCTCGCCTTCCTGGAGAGCCGCGAGGTGCGCGCGCTCGAGGCCAAGGCCACGATCTTCCTGAACGCCCTCGCCGGCGTCGTCGCCCCGCGCCTCGGCGAGGGAGAGGCCGTCGTGGCCGATCTCCTCGACGACCCGCTGGCCTTCCGCGAGACGCTCGCCGAGGAGAGCCTCGTCGCACGCTGGCGCGGGCCGGACGGCGTGCTGCGCTCCGTCTCCCGCGGCGATCCCGGCGGGGCCGACATGGCGCAGGCGCTCGCCGCGATCGCGCGGGCGCCGGCGAGCACAGTCGTCTTCGCCCGCGCCGAGCCCGGCACCCGCGCCATCATCGCCCGCGCCTACGAGGTCGAGGGCGCGCGGCTTGAGCTCGTCGCCGCGCTCGACGCGAGCGACCTCGTGGCCGAGCTCTCCCGCAACGAGGCATGGGCGATCGTCATCGACCTCGTGCTCGCGACGATCGCGGCGCTCCTCACCTTCGTGATCACCCGCCGCGCCGTGGCACCGCTCGACGCGCTCGCTCGCGAGCTGGTGACGCAGGAAGGCCCGGGGACGGGGCGCCCGCGGCCGGTGAGCGCCGAGATCTCGCGGCTGCGAGACGCGATCGCAACGCGGCTCGAGGCGGAGGAGGCGCGCACCCAGGCGCTCGCCGACCTCGGCGAGAAGGAGCGCGACGCGCTCCTCGCCAAGCTCGCCGCGGGCCTCGCACACGAGGTGCGCAACCCGCTGGCGGGCCTGCTCAACGCCGTCTCGACGCTGCGCCGCTTCGGCGAGAAGCCGGAGGTGCGCGCCGACACGCTCGACCTGATCGAACGGGGCCTGCGCTCGATCGAGCGCGTCGCCGACGCCATGCTCTCCACCTACCGCCCGGCGCCGGGGCGCATGCGCTTCGCCCGCGAGGACCTGATGGACATCCAGCTCCTCGTCGCCCCCGAGGCGCGGCGGCGCCACGTGGCGCTCGAGTGGGACGTCGAGGCGATGCGGCCGATCGCGGCGGACACGGACGCCCTGCGCCAGATCCTGCTCAACCTCCTGCTCAACGCCTGCAAGGCCTCCCCCGAGCACGGCCGGGTCGGGCTGGCCGTCGCGCAGGACGCCGACGAGACCCGCTTCGTCGTCTCCGATTCCGGCCAGGGCATGCCCGAGGACGTGCTCGCCTTCGTCACCGAGGGGCGGGGCACGACGCCGCTCACCAAGGGCAAGGGGCTCGGCCTTTGGATGGTCTCGAGGCTGATCGACGATCTGGGCGGCCAGGTCCGCGTCGAGAGCCGCACGGGGGAGGGGACCAAGGTCGTCGTGCGGCTGCCGACCGGCCCGGCGCCCGAGGGCACGCCCGCCATCGCGGAGGCGACGTCTTGAGCGAACGGGCGCTGATCCTCGTGATCGAGGACGACGAGATCCTCGGCGCCTCGCTCCAGCAGCGCCTCGCGTTGGAAGGCTGGCACGTGCGCTGGGCGCGCTCCTGCGCCGACGCGCTCGCGTCCATAGCCCGCCAGACGCCGGACGCCGTGATGTGCGACATCCGCCTGCCGGACGGCGACGGCGAGAGCCTGATGCGCGACGTCTTCGTCCGCGCCGGCGCGGTGCCGACGATCTTCATGACCGCCTACGGCGGCATCGACCAGGCGGTGCGGCTGGTGCGCATGGGCGCGCGCGACTACGTCACGAAGCCTTTCGAGCTCGACGAGGTGGTGGACAAGCTGCGCGCCGCGACCGGCGGGGACGGCGCCATGCCGGCGGGCGGTGGCGCGGAAGACGGCGCGGCGGCGGACCCGTTCGCCTCCTTCGGCCTCTCGCCCGCGACCTTCGGCACGCGGCGCACGCTGGAGCGGATCGCCGACGTCGACCTGCCGGTGCTCCTCACCGGCGAGACGGGGACGGGCAAGGAGGTCGCCGCGCGCTTCCTGCATGCGCACAGCCGGCGCGGCGGCGCGCCCTTCGTCGCGGTGAACTGCGCGGCGCTGGCGCCGGAGCTGGTCGATTCGGCGCTCTTCGGCCACGAGAAGGGCGCCTTCACCGGCGCCCACGAGCGACGCCTCGGGTTGGCCGAGACCGCGGGGGAGGGGACGCTCTTCCTCGACGAGATCGGCGAGCTCGACGCGGGCCTCCAGGCCAAGCTCCTGCGCCTCGTCCAGGAGCGCGAGCTGATGCGGGTGGGCGGCGTGCGGCCGTTGCCGTTCACGGCGCGGCTCGTCTGCGCGACGCACCGCGACCTCGAAGCCGAGGTGGCGCGCGGCGCCTTCCGCGAGGATCTGTGGTACCGCATCAACGTCGTCACGGTCCGCATCCCTGCCCTGCGCGAGCGCCCCGCCGAGATCGAGCCGCTGCTGCGCCGCTTCGTCGGCGAGGCCGGGCCGCGCCTGCGCGCCGCGCGCGTCGTGGTCGCGCCGGACGCGATCGCGGCGGCGCAGGCCTACGACTGGCCGGGCAACGTGCGCGAGCTGAAGAACCGGGTCGAGCGCGCGGTGGCGCTGTGCGAGGGCGACGCGATCGCCGCCGCCGACCTCTTCCCGGACGCCGCTCCTCGGGCGACGCCCACGCCCACGCCGGTGCCGATGGAGATCGTTCTCGGCGATGGGCTCACGCTCGCCGAGGTCCGCGAGGCGGCGGAGAAGGCGCATATCGAGGCGGTGCTGCGCGCCACCGGCAACGGCATCCAGGAGACGGCGCAGCGGCTGGGCGTGTCGCGCACGACCCTGTGGGAGAAGATGCGGCGGCTGGGGATCTCGGTGGAGTGAGAGGCTCGCCGTCCGCATGCCTCGGCGAGCCGGCCCGCCGCCCTCCCCACCCTCCGGCCTTCGGCCGTCGTCCTCCCCTGCGGGGAGGAGGCGGCCGGTGCGCCTCATCAGCTCACGCGGTCGCCCCGGCCTTCAAGAGCGTGTAGTCGATCGCATCCGTCAGCGCCTCGAACGAGGCGTCGATGATGTTCGGCGAGACGCCGACCGTGGTGAAACGGTTGCCCTCGCCGTCGCGGAACTCCACGAGCACGCGGGTGGCGGCGTCGGTGCCGCCCTGGAAGATGCGCACCTTGAAGTCGATGAGCTCGAGGTGCTCGATCAGCTCCTGATAGCGGCCGAGGTCCTTGCGGAGCGCCACGTCGAGGGCGTTGACCGGGCCGTTGCCCTCTGCCGCCGAGATCCGTGTCTCGCCGCCGACCCGCACCTTGACCAGCGCCTCCGCCACGGTCGTGAGCTGGCCCCGCGCGTTCCAGCGGCGCTCGACGTTCACCGAGTAGCGCTCGACGTCGAAATAGTCCGGCACCTCGCCCATCACCCGCTTCACCAGGAGGTAGAACGACGCGTCCGCGCCTTCGTAGGCGTAGCCGAGCGATTCCTTCTCCTTGAGGATGGTCAGCATGCGGGTGAGCCGCGGGTCGTCCTTCTCGAGGTCGAGGCCGAGTCGCTCGAGCTCGGCGCGCAGGTTGGACTTGCCGCCCTGGTCCGAGACCAGAACCCGGCGCAGGTTGCCCACCGCGTCGGGTGCGACGTGCTCGTAGGTCCGCGGGTCCTTGAGCACGGCGGAGGCGTGGATGCCCGCCTTGGTGGCGAAGGCGCTCGCGCCGACGTAGGGGGCGTGGCGGTTGGGCTGGCGGTTGAGCAGCTCGTCGATGGCGCGCGAGATCGGGGTGAGCCGCGCCAGCGCCTCGGGCGAGACCCCCGTCGCGTAGCGCTCGGCGAAGTGCGGCTTCAAGGCGAGCGTGCCGATCAGCGTGACGAGGTTGGCGTTCCCGCAGCGCTCGCCGAGCCCGTTGAGCGTGCCCTGGATCTGGCGCGCGCCCGCCTCGATCGCCGCCAGCGAGTTGGCGACGGCGCAGCCGCAATCGTCGTGGGCGTGGATGCCGAGCCGGTCCCCCGGCACGACCTCGGACACCCGGGCGACGATGCGCGCGACCTCGGCGGGAAGCGTGCCGCCGTTCGTGTCGCACAGCACCACCCAGCGCGCGCCCGCCTCGTACGCCGTGCGGGCGCAGGCCAGCGCGTAGTCGGGATTGGCCTTGTAGCCGTCGAAGAAGTGCTCGCAGTCGACCATCGCCTCGCGCCCGCGGGCGACCGCCGCCTGCACGCTCTCGCGGATCGAGGCGAGGTTCTCCTCAGGCTCGATCTCGAGGGCGACGCGCACGTGGTAGTCCCAGGCCTTGGCGACGAAGCAGATCGCGTCGGCCTCCGCATCCAGGAGCGCCGCGAGCCCCGGGTCGTTCGCCGCCGACCGGCCCGCGCGCTTGGTCATGCCGAAGGCGGTGAAGCGGGCGCGCTGCGTGCGCTTCTCGCGGAAGAGTTCGGTGTCGAGCGGGTTCGCGCCCGGGTAGCCGCCCTCCACGTAGTCGACGCCGAGCGCGTCGAGGTGGCGGGCGATGGCGATCTTGTCGGCCAGCGAGAAGTCGACGCCGGTCGTCTGGGCGCCGTCGCGCAGCGTCGTGTCGAACAGGTGGATGCGCGCGCTCATGACGGTTTTCCTCCGCCGCCGGCCGGCGGCTCGATCGCCTTCGTCATCGTGGTGTTGGCGAGCCATTGGCCCGCGCGGTGGACGGTGTTGCGCTGCTGCGCCTCGAAGCCGCGATCCATGAAGAAGGGAAGGGCGGTGTCGGAGGCCTGGACCGTGAGCACCTTCGTCCCGCGCGCGCCGGCGAGCGTCTCGATCGCGTCCGCGAGCGTGGTGGCGACGCCGCGCCCGGCCATGTCCGGTGCGACGTAGAGCATGTCGAGCGTCTCGTTTTCGACGAGCGTGGCGAAGCCGACGACCTCCCCCTCGTCCGTCGCGACGATGGTGAGCGCCTTCGTCAGCCGCGCGCCGAATGCCGCGAGGTCGTCCGCGTTCGACGCCCACGCCTCCTGCTGGCCGGGGTCGTAGTCCTCCCCCGTCAGGGTCTCGATCGCGTCGCGGAAGATCTGCGCGCAGACGGGGACGTCGGCGGGGAGCAGCGGGCGCAGGGCGACGGGGGGGCGGCGGGTCATGATGCGCTCCGGCCGATTGAGGCCGCGACGCGGTTCCCCTCTCCCGAGAGAGCGTTCTCCCGGAGAGGGGCTAGGGGTGTGGGGCGTCGGGCGAGAGGGCGCTGTTCTGGAGTGTGGCGGGAGGTTTGTGCAGCGCTGCATCGACGGCGAGATCGTTCTGCACGCCCCACACCCCCGGCCCCTCTCCGGGAGAAGGCTCTCTCGGAAGAGGGGAGAGCCTGCATCGGCGTCTCGCCACTCATCGCGAGACCTCCCACGTCGTCCCCTCCTTCGAATCCTTCACCGTCACGCCCATCCCGGCGAGGACGTCGCGGAGGCGGTCGCTCTCGGCCCAGTTCTTGGCTGCGCGGGCGGCGGTGCGCTCGGCGACGAGGGCTTCGACGGTGGCGATGTCGAGGCCTTCCGCCGAGCGGGCGAGGGCGGCGGGGTCGCCCGAGAAGCCCATCAGCGCGAGTGCGGCCCGGCGCGCCGCGGGCGCCGCGTGGTGGAGCGCGGCGATCGCGGCGGGCGTGTTGAGGTCGTCGGCGAGCGCCGCGAGCGCGGACGCATCGGGCGCGCCCGCCGGCTCGCCGGGATCGGCGTACCAGCGCGCGAGGTTGCGCTCGGCCTCCTCAAGCCCCCGCACCGTCCAGTCGATCGGCTGGCGGTAGTGCGTCTTGAGCATGGCGAGGCGCGCCACCTCGCCCGGCCAGTCCTTCAGGACGTCGGCGATGGTCACGAAATTCCCCAGCGACTTCGACATCTTCTCCCCCTCGACCTGGAGGAAGCCGTTGTGCATCCACACGTTGGCCATGCGGGGGATGCCGAAGGCGCAGCAGGTCTGGGCGACCTCGTTCTCGTGGTGGGGAAAGACGAGGTCGATGCCGCCGCCGTGGATGTCGAAGGTCTCGGCCTCGGCATCGGTGCAGGCGAGGCGCCCGGCGAAGGGGGCGACGAGGTGCTTCCACGCCATGGCCGAGCACTCGATGTGCCAGCCTGGGCGCCCGAGCCCATCGATCCCCGCCGGCGAGGGCCAGCCGGGCTCGCCCGCCGAGGAGGGCTTCCAGAGCACGAAGTCCATCTCGTCGCGCTTGTAGGAGGCGACGTCGACGCGCGCTCCGGCGACCATCTCGTCGAGCGAGCGGCGCGCCAGCGAGCCGTAGGCCGGCACGCCGGCAATCCGCCCCATGGCGGAGACGGAGAACAGCACGTGCCCGTCCGCGACGTAGGCGACGCCCCGGGCGACGAGCCGCTCGATGATGGCGCGCATCTCGGCGATGTGCTCGGTCGCCCGCGGCTCGACCGTCGGCGGCAGGTTGCCGAGCGCCGCCACCGCGGCCTCGAAGCGCGCGTGCGTGCCCTCGGTGACGCGCCGGATCGCCTCGTTGAGCGGCAGGTCGGGATGATCCCGCGCCGCGCGGGCGTTGATCTTGTCGTCCACGTCCGTGATGTTGCGCACGTAGGTGACGGCGTCCGCGCCGAAGACGTGCCGCAGCAGCCGGAAGAGCACGTCGAAGACGATCACCGGGCGGGCGTTGCCGATGTGGGCGTCGTCGTAGACGGTGGGGCCGCAGACGTACATGCGCACCCGCGCCGGATCGATCGGCGCGAACGGCTCCTTCGCGTGCGTGCGGGTGTTGTAGAGGACGAGCCGCGTCCCGTCGCGGCCCTCCTGCCTTCCGTCCCCGGCGTGTCCCGCCGTGCCGGCGAGGCGCTGATCACCCAAGTGATCACCCATGCGACGTCCTCCGGTGCCCGCCGGCTCGAGGAGATGTCGACCTGTCGTGAGGACGTGACGGCTCCAGCCAGCGGGTCAGCGCTAGCGACAAATGGAAATGGCGATGGCGTGCGCCGTCTGCATGAAACCTGATTGCCTTTTTCGGCGATTTCAGTCAAGACGCCGCCGCGCACGTAGAGGCGGAACCCGGCGGTGGGTGGTCGCTTAACGAAACGCAAACCCGGCCGCGTCAATCTGCGGCATCGTCCCGTCCGTCTCACCGGAAGCCTGGTCACATGCGTCGCGTGCTCGCCCTCACCGCGTTCATGGCGCTCGGCGCCGCCCTCTCCTTGTCCTTCATGCTGGTGCCGACCGAGGCATCCCGCGCCGCCGCGGAAACGGGCGACTTCGTCATCCCGGCGGCCGAAGGCTATGGCGCGACGAGCTGCCTGGCCAGCGGCGAGGCCTGCGGCGCGGTGATCGCCCAGTCCTGGTGCAACGCCCACGGCTTCGCCGTCGTCGTGCGCTACGGCGCGCAGGCCGGGACCGGCGCGCTCGCGATCTCCTGCGCGCGCTGACGGTCACCGCCCCACGCATTCTCGTCGCCGGACGAGAAAAGGGCGCGGTCGCTCGCGCGACCGCGCCCCAGGTGCCGGCCCGTGGGGGCAGATAGAGCCGGTTGTCGATCAAACGCCGCTGCGCGAGGCGGGTTCCCCACACGATGCAGTTTTTCCCCGCCGCGCGCGCCGCGGCTCTGCGTATCGCACGAAGCGCCGCAGGAACCCCGCAGGAACCCCGCATCCGCCGCCACGTTCGCTCGACGATTCCGCGCGTGGCGGCCCCGGCCCGATCGCCGATCCCGCAGGGGCGCCACGCACCCCTACCCGATCCAGAGGCCGTCTCGACGGCCGCCGCCGACGGGGCGTTCCGCGATGACGACCGACACGAGCACGATCGCCGTTCTCCTGAGCCCGAAGACGACGCTCGTCGTCGATATCTTTCGCTCGCTCGGCGATTTCGAGGCCGCCTACGACGTCGGCGCGATCGACGTGCTGGAATACCGGCTCACCTCCGCGACGGACGGGCAGACCGCCCGTGCCGTCGTCTCGGACGCGCTGCTGCTCGGCTTCGCGCTGCGCAACCAGCGGACGGCCGCGCCCACGCCGCAGCCCGCTTGGGCCATGAACACGATCGGTTCGCGGCGCGCGAGCCCGGACGAATGTGCCGTGCTCGGCCTCGTCGCCGCGAGCAAGGCGGGAGAGAGCGCGCTGGCGAGCGTGTGCGCCAGACGCCTCGCGGTCGCCCTCGACAAGACGGTTTCGTCGCTCGCGCGCGACATGGGGCTGCGGCTCGAGGGGGCGGGCATGCGCATCGAGAGCCGCGACTGGGCGCCGCTGCTGGACGCGCGCCCGGCGCCCCCGTCCGGCGGTGAGACAGGCGGGCATCGCAGCGCTGCGCGGTCGTGAACGAACGAAGAGGCCCTCGGCGACACGCCGGGGCCTCGTCTTTCACGATGGGCCATTCGGGACGGCCGGGGTCAGGGTCGCGCAGAAGAGTCCACGTCGGAGCCCACGTCGCGCAGAAGAACGGGCCGCCTTTCGGCGGCCCCTCCTCGCTCGCGCCGCTTCCGCCGTCACGCCGGCTCTGCGGGCCGCTGGACCGTGGAGGACTGGCCTCCCTTGCGCCCCGCTTCCGACGCGAGCTCCCGGTTCTGCGAGAAGGACCGCTTGGAGGCCGGCACGCTCTGGCCGCCCTTGCTCGCGATCTCTCTCTGCTTCTCCGGGCTCATCGACGCGAAGCCGCGCTTCGACGCAGACTTGCCAACCGCCATGTTCGCCTCCTCGGGCCTCTTGCTTGTACGGCTTCTCAACCGACGGGCTCGCCGGGGGTTCCCATCGCCGACGCGTGCTCTAGGCGCGTGCGATCGCCGGGGCTCCCGCGTCCATCGCCGTGCGACGGAGCGGATGCGGAACCGGTCGTGCGAGGGGCACGTTTCCGATGATCGGGACCGCGCATGCGCGCGTCGTAGACCCTCAGGAGCTCGCCTTCATGACGTTCGGATCGACGGCTCTCATCCCGCCCGGCGCCATCGCGCGCCGCCTCGCGGCACTCGCGGCGGCGGGGCTCGTCGCGGGCACGCTCGCCGCCTGCTCTCCCTACGGCCCGGATGCGTCGACGGGTGCGACGACGGGTGCCGTCGTCGGGGGGGCGTCGGCCGGCGTCGGGCCGGCCCCGCGCGGGGAGGTCGTCTGCGCGTTCGACCCGCTCTATGGCCGCGACGTGTGCTATCGCTAGGAGCAGCCCATGACGAACCGGGACATGGTCAAGTCGGTCGACCCCGCCAAGGCGAAGTCGACCGGAGCCGATCGGGCGCGCGCGGAGCGGCAGGCGACGGAGCCTCGGGAGGGGCTCGCCGCCGAGCAGTTCCCGGCGGACGCCGATCCGCAGGATTCGAACCAGCTCAAGCCGATGTTCAACGCCCGCGGCAAGGCGGGGCTCAAGCGCGGGTGATCCGCCCCGCCTCGATCCGCCTCGCCGCGATCGCCGCGGCGAAGCCCGCCATGGTCGCGCCGAGCATCACCACGACGAGCGCGGGCGGCCAACGCGTGACGAGGTCGCCGACGACGAGCGCCGCGAGCGCGCCGGTGCCGAGCTGTGCCGACCCGGCGAGCCCCGCAGCCGTTCCCGCGAGGTCCGGTCGTACCGAGAGCGCGGCGGCGGTGGCGCTCGGGATCGAGAGGCCGTTCGCCACCGCGTTGAGGGTGAGCGGCAGGAACAGCGCGGCCGGCGTCCAGGGCAGGCCGAGCGGCGGCCCGGCGAGGGCGAAAACGAGTGCGAGCGCCGTCGAGAGGACGGAGCATGCCGTCCCGGCGACGATCATCCGCTCCGTGCCGATGCGCCTGCCGTAGCGGCCGGTGAGGAAGTTGCCCGCCATGTAGCCGCCGGCGCTGAGGATGAAGTAGGCGCCGTAGACGTCCGCCGAGCGGCCCATCGTCTCGACGACGACGTAGGGCGCCCCGGCGATGAAGCCGAAGAAGGCCGCCGACGTGAAGGCCAGAGCGAAGGTGTAGGAGAGGAACAGCCGGTCCGCGAGGAGGCGGGGGAACCCCCGCAACGTCGTCACGATCGAGGAGGAGGCGTTGCGCGGCGCCGTCTCGCCGAGCAGCAGCACGGTCGCGATGCCCACGCCCGCCGCGAGGATCGCGGTCGCGACGAAGATCGCGCGCCAGCCGAAGCGCTCGTCGAGGAAGCCGCCGAAGAGCGGCGCGATCATCGGCGAGACCACCATCGCCATCGTGATGTAGCCGATCAGGCTCGCGCTCTCGTCCTTCGAGGCGGTATCGCGGACCACGGCGCGGGCGAGCGCGAAGCAGGTGCCGCCGCCCGCGGCCTGGATGGCGCGCGCGAGGATGAGCGTCTCGATGCCCGTCGCGGCCGCACCCATGATCGAGCCGAGGAAGAACAGCGCGGCGCCTGCGAGGATGCAGGGGCGCCGCCCGATCCGGTCCGAGATCGGGCCGACGAAGAGCTGCGTCGCCGCGACCGCGACGAGGTAGATCGTCAGCGTCAGCTGGACTGTGGCGTAGTCCACCGACAGCGCCCGCGACAGGCCCGGCGTCGCGGGGGCGAGCACGTTGAGCGCGAAGGGCTGGAGCGCCGAGATCGCGACGAGGATGGCGAGCGGCGGACGCCTGGGGGACGTCCTCGGGAACCTCTCGGCGGACGTCATGGCGTGCTCTCCTCTCCGACGGGCGCGATCCCGGCCGCCGCGGTGCGGCGGCGGATGCGTTCGCGGTGCCAGGCATACAGGCCCGCTCCCACGACGAGGGCGAAGCCCACGAGCGCGACGGCGTCCGGGAACTCGCCGAAGACCGCGAAGCCGATCGCGAGCGCGAACACGACCGAGGCGTAGCGGAAGGGCGAGACGGCCGAGACGTCCGCCTTCCGGAAGGCCATGACCACGGCCATGTTGCCGCAGCCGTACAGCACCGCCGCGACGACGAGGATCAGCGTCTCGGGCCGCAGCGGCGGCCGCCAGGTCTCTCCGAGCGCGCCACCGATGAGCGGGCCGACGACGCCCACCGTCACCGTCGTCGCGAGCACGACGACGATCGAGGGCGTGTCGGCGTGGATGAGGCGCGTGATCAGGTCGCGCACCGCGACGAGGACGGCGGCGGCGAGGGCGAGCATCGCGTTCACGTCGAAGGCGACCGTGCCCGGGCGCACGATCAGCAGCACGCCGGCGAAACCGACGAGGATCGCGATCCAGCGCCGCCAGCCCACGCGCTCGAGCCCGAGCACGACGAGGAGCAGGGTGACGATGATCGGCGTCGCCTGCAGGATCGCGGTGAGGTCGGCGAGCGGGGCGCGGGCGAGCGCGGTTATGAAGAGGAAGGAGATCACCGCCTCGATCAGCGCGCGCGCGGCGACGAAGGGCTGGGCGAGCGTGCGCAGCTTGCGGGCTTCGCCCAGCGCGACGACGATCGCGAGCACCGCAGCGGTGGCGAACACGCCGCGCACGAGCAGCATCTGCCCTGTCGGGAAATGGGCGGAGGCGAGCTTCATCATCGCGTCGTTCACGACGAAGAGCGCCATGCCGACGAGCATCGCGAGGATGCCGGCGCGGTTCTCCGCTGATGTGGCCGAGGCGAGCAAGGGACGGGGTCCGTGGCGGGAGGGTGCGGCGCGCACCCGACGCATGGAACTAGAGGCTTACCGCGCGCCCGTCGACCCTCCCGCAGCCCGGAATGGCGCCGTTCCGGAGTTGGTGTCCCGTCACGGGAGCGTACGGCGCGCGTTGTTCGTGGGTGCGAAGCCTGCATGTGGAGTTAGGCACGCCTTAACGAAATGGCTCCAAACTCTCGCAGCGTAATCACGAGGAGATCAGTGTGCTCGGATTCCTCAAGGCGTCCTCCCCCACGCCTGCCCCGCACGCACGAGAGCCGGAAGGCGCCCTCCCGGGCGGTTCGTCCGCGGCGCACGAGCCACTCGCCCCGGCGAGCGCCGCCGCCGGTCTCGACGGAGAGATCGTCGACGTGCTCGAGGCCGACGTCATGCGCGCCATCGACGGCGTCGGCACGGCGATCGAGGCCGCGAGCGCCGCCGCCAGCGCGGCGAAGGAAGGCCTCGCGCGCATCGGCGAGGAGATGCACGGCTTCGCCGGGGCGAGCGACGCCGCCGGCGCGGAGACCCGCGCACTCGCCGACGTCACCGAGCGCCTCGCCGGCACGGTCGCCGCGATCGACGGCGCGGTGGGCGACGCGGACGGGCGGATCGGCGACGCGGTCGGCTTCGCGCGCGAGGCGAACGGCCTGATCGGCGCGCTGTCGCAGGCGACCCGCGAGATCGTCTCCATCGTCGACACGATCTCCGCCGTGGCGCGCCAGACGAACCTGCTCGCGCTCAACGCCACCATCGAGGCGGCCCGGGCCGGCAAGGCGGGGCGCGGCTTCGCCGTCGTCGCCGCGGAGGTGAAGTCGCTCTCCGTCGAGACGGGCAACGCGGCGGGGGACATCCGAACCCGCATCGACGCCCTGCGCGACAGCGCGGACGCGTCGATCGCGGCGGTGGAGCGCGTCGCCCAGGCGATCGAGGCCGTGCAGCCCGTGTTCCGCACCGTGCGCGAGACCGTGGGTGAGCAGAACCGCGCCATCGAGGAGGCCGCCGCCCGCGCCGGCGAGGCGTCCGCCCGGGTCGGCGAGGTCGGCGAGCGGGCGCGCGGCATCGAGACCGCCGCCGCC
>NZ_JBQTCJ010000082.1:0-18608 GCF_052380005.1 Salinarimonas sp. NSM | reverse complement strand
CGAGAGCCGACGGCGGCGGACAACGCCGTTTCGCAGAGGAATCCTGTAGGGGAAGGAGGAAGCGCTCCGCCGGCCGCGCGCGCATACGACGGCGCGCGTGACGGTCGGCGGCGGCACCGATGATCCGTCGTGCAGGAGAGGTCGGCCATGGTCCAGCGTCAGCGCCTCCACCCGGACGGACCCACGCTCTCGCGCCTCGTCTGGGGCGCCTGGCGCGCCCGCGACGCGGAGGCGACGCGCACGCCGCAGGGCCTCCTGCGCATGATCGAGACCTGCCTCGACCACGGCATCACCACCTTCGACCACGCCGACATCTACGGGCAGTACGGCGTCGAGGCGCTGTTCGGGGAGGCGCTGCGGCTCGCGCCCGCCCTGCGGGCGCGCATCGAGGTCGTGACGAAGTGCGACATCGCGCTCGTCTCGTCGGCGCGCCCGGCGCACCGCGTGAAGCACTACGACACGAGCGCGTCGCACATCCGCGCCAGCGTCGAGCGCTCGCTCGCCGACCTCGGCGTGGAGCGCATCGACGTGCTCCTCCTCCACCGCCCCGACCCCTTGATGGACGCCGACGAGGTCGCCGGCGTCCTCGCCGCGCTCGTGGCCGAGGGCAAGATCGCGCATGCTGGCGTGTCGAACCACACGGTCGAGCAGATGCGCCTCCTCGCCGCGCGGCTGCCGTTCCCGCTCGTGACGAACCAGATCGAGCTCTCGATCCTGCACACGGACCCGCTCGAGAGCGGGCTCCTCGACCATCTCCAGGCGGAGCGCGTCGCGCCGATGATCTGGTCGCCGCTCGGCGGCGGGCGCCTGTTCGCGAGCCCGCCGGAAGGGCCGCTCGGGCGTACCATGGCGGAGCTCTGCGCCGAGTACGGCCTCTCCGGCCCCGGCCCGCTCGCCCTCGCCTGGCTCCTGCGCCTGCCCTCGCGCCCCGTCCCGGTGATCGGCACCACGAGCCCGGAGCGCATCGCCGACCTCGCGGCGGCGGATGCGGTCGTCATGGAGCGGCAGGACTGGTTCGCGCTGCTCGAGGCGGCGCGGGGGCGGGCTGTGGCGTGAGGCCTCAGCGCCCGATCTCGTCGGGCGTGCGCCCCGGCCGCGGGCGGTAGCGTGGCAGCGACCAGCCGAACCCGAGGGCGGCGCCGCGCAGCGCGAAGCCGGCGGCGAGGCCCGTGCCGATCGCCACCTCGCGGGGCGCGCCCGCCGCGTCGAGCGCGACGTAGGACCCGGCCGCGAGCAGCGCCGCGGTCACGTAGATCTCGCGCCTGAGCGCGATCGAGGGCTCCGCGCCGATGATGTCGCGCAGGATGCCGCCGAAGGTCGCCGTGGCGACGCCGAGGAAGATCGCCACCGCCGGCCCCGTGCCCGCCGCGAGCGCCTTCTCGGCGCCGGCGACCGCGAACAGCGCCAGCCCCGCGGCGTCGAACCACAGGAGCAGCACCCAGCGCGATTGCGGGATGTGGGCGGTGAAGAAGACGAGGCAGGAGACGGCGACGCAGGTCGTCAGGTAGGCGGGCTCGACCGTCCAGAACACCGGCACGTCGAGCACGAGGTCGCGCAGCGTTCCCCCGCCGATGCCCGTCGCCGTGCCGAGCAGCACGAAGCCGACGATGTCCATCTCCTTGCGCGACGCGACGAGCGCGCCCGTCACGGCGAAGACGACGAGGCCGAGCCAGTCGAGGACGGCGAGGGCGGTATCGAAGGCGGGCATGCGGGGCGCGTCTCGCTTGCGGGAGACGCGCACCATGACGGGCCGGCGCGGTGCTGTCGAGCGCCGCGCCATGCCGCGGGCGTCACTGCAGGTGCCGCGAGAGGTGCTTGTTCATCTCGAACATGGTCACGCGGTCCTTGCCGAAGACCGGCTGCAGCTTCGCGTCGGCGATGATCTCGCGCTTGTTCTGCGGGTTCTGCAGGTCGTGCTTCTTGATGTACTCCCAGACCTTGCTCACCACCTCCGGCCGCGGCAGGGGGTCGGAGCCCACCACGGCGGCGAGCTCGGGCGAGGGGGTCAGGGGCTTCATCAGGGCGGAATTGGCTTTCTTCTCGGCCATGGCTCAGGTCTCCTCGCCGTTGGTGTCGGTCTCGGCGGCTCCGTCCGCCTGCGTGTCGTCGCCCTCGGTGGAGCGCGGTGCGGGGCGCGGCGGGCGGTTGGTACGCCCGGCATAGCGCTCGCGCCCGCGCGGCTCGGGCCGCTCCTCGAGGATCCGCTGCCCGCGCTCGACGGCGTCCGTGATGCTCACGCCGCGCGCCGCGCCGGTGATGGGATTGCCACGCATGATGTTCGCGCCTTCCGTTGTCGTTGCTCCGGGCCACGACGCGGCCCTCGCAGGCAACGGGGAGCAGCCCGCACTCGTTCCGGCGGGCTCAGCGCGAGGTCGCGGCTGCCGCACGCGCGATCATGGCATGTCCGCCGCTCCGTGTCGCGTCGCGTTCCGCGCTCCCGCTCCTGCCGCCCGCCAGCCAATGGTCGAGGAACGCGTCGAGCCAGGCGCGCACGGCGCCGTCGTGGATCAGGCGCCCCTCGAGATGCGCCTGGCGCGGCTTCGCGCCGGGCAGCGACAGACGCTCGTGGGCGCGCGTCGTCCAACGGCAGGTCATCGCGTAGGTGACCTCCGGGTGGAACTGGAAGCCGTAGGCGGCGGGGCCGACGCGGATCGCCTGGACGGGGAAGTCGTCCCCCGTGGCGAGCGTCGCCGCGCCGGAGGGACAGTCGAAGCCCTCGCGGTGCCAATGGTAGACGTGGCCGGGCCAGTCGACGCCGAGGCGCTCGGAGAGGCGCATGCCCTCGCGGGTCGGGAGGAGCGGATAGTAGCCGATCTCGCAGCGGCCGTCCGCGTGCGGATAGACCCGGGCGCCGAGGTGGCGCGCGAGCATCTGCGCGCCCAGGCACAGGCCGAGGAAGGGCTTCTCCTCGGAGAGTGGCACGGCGCACCAGTCGATCTCGCGGGAGACGAAGTCGTCCGGATCGTTGGCGCTCATCGGCCCACCGAAGATCACGGCGCCGGCGTGCTCGGCGAGCGTCCCGGGCAGCGGGTCGCCGTAGCGCGGGCGGCGGATGTCGAGCGGGTGCCCGCGCTCGCGCAGGAGCGTGCCGACCCGCCCAGGGATCGAGGTCTCCTGATGCAGGACGATCAGGACGGGCTCTTTCGAAACGGGCTGCTGGAGCGGAGCTTCGATCATGTCCCTATTGTCGACCCGCGGCACGCCGGTTTCAACCCCGCCGTACGGCGCGCGGTGAAACGGCCTTTTCAGGGCGGGCGCTCGGAGCGCGGCCCGGGGCGCCGCTCAGAGCGCCATGAGGACGATCGCTCCCGCGCCGAGGCCGAACAGCGTCACGCCGGCGAAGGCGAGAACGGCGGACGCTCCGAGGAGGGTCGTGACGACGATCTTCATCGGAGGTCCGCCTTTCGAGGTGCGACGCGTCCGGCTCTCGCCTTCGGAACGAGGGTGATCGGGCCTGTTCCTGGAGCGCGTCGTGCTGGTACTGGGCACAGGGTCGCCCCGATTGGTTAACACGTGGTTACCGCACCCGCGGCCTTGACGGGCTCGCGACCCTACGCCCCTATGGGCCGAACGAGCCGAAGATCGGTCGGGGGGCGGAGCCGGCGGCACGGAGGCGCGCGATGCGGATTCACGGACGGCACTATCGGACCATCTTCCCCGCCGAGGACGGCGAGGGCGTCAGCATCATCGATCAGACGAAGCTGCCCTTCGACTTCGCGGTGGTCCGGCTCTCCACGATGGAGGAGGCCGCCGTCGCCATCCGCACCATGCAGGTGCGCGGCGCACCGCTGATCGGCGCCACCGCCGCCTTCGGTGTCGCGCTCGCCGTCCAGCGCGATTCGTCCGACGCGGCGCTCTCCGAGGCCGTGCGCGTGCTCGGCGCGACCCGGCCCACCGCGGTCAACCTGCACTGGGCGCTCGCGCGGGTCGAGCGCCGGCTCGCCCCGCTGTCGGGCCGCGAGCGCGTGCGCGCCGCCTGGACCGAGGCGGAGACGATCTGCGACGAGGACGTCGAGCAGAACCACGCGATCGGCATCCACGGTGTGCGGCTGCTCGCGGAGATCCACAACCGCACGGGGCGCACGGTCAACGTGCTCACGCACTGCAACGCCGGCTGGCTCGCGACGGTGGACTGGGGCACCGCGCTGTCGCCGATCTACCAGGCGCACGATGCGGGCGTGCCCGTCCACGTCTGGGTCGACGAGACCCGGCCACGCAACCAGGGCGCAGCGCTCACCGCCTACGAGCTCGGCGCCCACGGCGTGCCGCACACGGTCGTGGTCGACAATGCCGGCGGCCACCTGATGCAGCACGGGCGCGTCGACATCTGCTTCGTCGGCTCGGACCGCACCACCGCGTCCGGCGACGTCTGCAACAAGATCGGGACGTACCTCAAGGCGCTCGCGGCGCGCGACAACGGCGTGCCGTTCTACGTGACGCTCCCGGTGACGACGATCGACTGGTCGCTCCACGACGGCGTGGCCGAGATCCCGATCGAGGAGCGCGCCGAGCGCGAGGTGACGAACCTCGTCGGGATCGACGACGACGGCGTCGTGCGGGACGTGCGGGTCGTCGCCCCGGGGAGCCCGGCGGCCAACCCCGCCTTCGACGTCACGCCGGGGCGGCTGGTGACGGGTCTCGTCACCGAGCGCGGCATCTGCCCGGCCTCCCGCGAGGGGATCGCCGGGCTCTATCCGGACTACGTGCAATCGGCCGCGGAATGACGAAGCAGGGAAGCGAGAGTGTCCGCGCCGAGATCGTGCGCGTGGCGCAGGCGATGGACCAGGCCGGCTTCTGCCCGACGAAGTCCGGCAACGTCTCGGCGCGGACCGAGGACGGGCTGCTGATCACGCCCTCGGGGCTGCCCTATGCGGCGACGACGCCAGCCGACATCGTGGCGCTCGACCGCGACGGCACGCCTTCGGCGGAGGGTGGCCTGCGGCCGTCGTCCGAATGGCCGTTCCACACCGCGATCTACGCGGCGCGGCCCGAGATCCGCGCGATCGTGCACACGCACAGCCCCAAGGCGACCGCGCTCGCCTGCGCGCGCCGGCCGATCCCGGCCTTCCACTACATGGTCGCCTATTGCGGCGGGCGCGATATCCGTGTCGCCGACTACGCCACCTTCGGCTCGGCGGATCTCGCCGGCAACGCCGTGCGGGCGCTCGAGGGCCGCAAGGCGGTGCTGCTCGCCAACCATGGCGTGATCGCGCTCGGCGCCAGCCTGGAGGGTGCGCTCGCCATCGCCGGCGAGGTGGAGAACCTCGCCGGGCAGTATCTCGCGCTCCTCGCCGCCGGCCTCGAGCCGGTGGTGCTCGACGACGAGGAGATGGACCGGGTGGCGGCGAAGTTCGCCGGCTACGGGAAGGTGGGGTAGGCCGCCGACCGCCACCTCCCTGGAGGGGAGGACGGAGGCCGCCGGCCGGAGGGTGGGGGCGGGCGGCGATGCGGCTCGCCGGAAAGATCGAACGGCCCCACCGTCCGCTTTCGCGGACTCCTCCCCTCCGGGGAGGATGCGGGATGGCGCATTTCCTCGGCGTCGCTGCAGGCCGCCGACCACCACCTCCCCGCAGGGGAGGACGGAGGCCGAAGGCCGGAGGGTGGGGAGGGCGGCGACGCCGCTCGCCGGAACGTTCGAACCCCTCCGGGGAGGACGGCTATTCCGCGGCCGCCGCGAGATACCGTGCCGGGTCGTAGTTCAGCACCGGGGCGAGCCAACGCTCGACTTCGCGCACGTCCATGCCCTTGCGTGCGGCGTAGTCCTCCACCTGGTCGCGCTCGATCTTGGCCACGCCGAAGTAGTGCGCCGCCGGGTGTGCCAGGTAGAGGCCCGAGACGGAGGAGCCCGGCCACATGGCGTAGCTCTCGGTGAGCGTCACGCCGATCGCCTTCGAGGCGCCGAGCAGCGAGAACAGCGTCTCCTTCTCGGTGTGGTCGGGCTGCGCCGGGTAGCCCGGCGCCGGGCGGATGCCCTGGTAGGTCTCCTGGATCAGCTCCTCGCCGGTGAGCGCCTCGTCGGGCGCGTAGCCCCAGAACTCGGTGCGCACCCGCTGGTGCATGCGCTCGGCCAGCGCCTCCGCGATGCGGTCGGCGAGCGCCTTGACGAGGATCGAGCGGTAGTCGTCGTTGGCCCGCTCGAAGCGCTCGGCGATACGCACCTCCTCGAGCCCCGCCGTCACCACGAAGGCGCCGACATAGTCCGCGATCCCCGTCTCGGCCGGGGCGACGAAGTCGGAGATGCACTGGTTCGGCCGCCCGTCACGCTTGGACAATTGCTGGCGCAGGCCGTGGAAGGTCGCGAGCGTCTCCCGCCGGCTCTCGCCGGTGTAGAGGCGGATGTCGTCGCCGACGCTGTTCGCGGGCCAGAAGCCGATCACGGCCTTGGGCGTGAACCAGCGGTTCTCGACGATCTCGCGCAGCATCACCTGGGCGTCCTCGAAGAGCTGGCGCGCCGCCGGGCCCTGTTTCTCGTCCTCGAGGATCGCCGGGAAGCGGCCCTTCATCTCCCAGGTCTGGAAGAAGGGCGTCCAGTCGATGCAGGAGACGAGGTCGGCGAGGTCGTAGGTGCGGAACACCCGCGCGCCGGTGAAGCTCGGCTTCGTCGGCGCATAGCCCGTCCAGTCGATCTTCGTCGCGTTCTCGCGGGCCTTGGTGATCGGCAGGCGTTGCTTGTCCTGCTCGGCGCGGGCGTGGGCGTCCGCGACCCGGGCGTATTCCTTGCGCAGGGTCTCGACGTAGGGACCCTTCTGCTCGTCCGAGAGCAGGCTCGAGACCACGCCCACCGCGCGCGAGGCGTCGGTGACGTAGACCGCCTGGCCCTTGGCGTAGGACGGGTGGATCTTCACCGCCGTGTGCACCCGGCTCGTCGTCGCCCCGCCGATGAGGAGCGGGATGTCGAACCCCTCGCGCTCCATCTCGGAGGCGACGTGGACCATCTCGTCGAGGGAGGGCGTGATCAGGCCCGACAGGCCGATGATGTCGACGCCGTGCTTCCTCGCCTCGTCGAGGATCTTCGCCGCGGGCACCATCACGCCGAGGTCGATCACCTCGTAATTGTTGCAGGCCAGCACGACGCCGACGATGTTCTTGCCGATGTCGTGCACGTCGCCCTTGACGGTGGCCATGAGGATCTTGCCCGCCGCCGGCTTGTCGACGAGGCCCATCTCCTCCTTTTCCTTGTCCATGTACGGGGTGAGGTGGGCGACCGCCTGCTTCATCACGCGCGCCGACTTCACCACCTGCGGCAGGAACATCTTGCCCGCGCCGAACAGGTCTCCGACCACGTTCATGCCCGCCATCAGCGGGCCCTCGATGACGTGCAGCGGACGCTCGGCGCTCTGCCGCGCCTCCTCCACGTCCTCCACGATGAAGTCGGTGATGCCGTTGACGAGCGCGTGCTCGAGTCGCTTCTCCACCGGCCAGCCCCGCCATTCGAGGTCCTGCACGCGCACGGCGCCGGAGCCGTCGCCCTTGAAGCGCGGGGCGGCCTCGAGCAGGCGCTCGGTGGCGTCGGAACGGCGGTTGAGGACGACGTCCTCGCACAGGTCGCGCAGCTCCGGGTCGAGCTTGTCGTACACGCCGAGCTGGCCGGCGTTGACGATGCCCATGTCCATCCCCGCCTGGATGGCGTGGTAGAGGAACACGGTGTGCATCGCCTCGCGCACCGGCTCGTTGCCGCGGAAGGAGAACGACAGGTTCGACACGCCGCCCGAGACGTGGGCGTGGGGCAGGGTCGTGCGGATGGCGCGGACCGCGTCGATGAAGTCGACGCCGTAATTGTCGTGCTCCTCGATGCCGGTCGCCACCGCGAAGACATTCGGGTCGAAGACGATGTCCTCGGGCGGGAAGCCGACCTCGTCGACGAGGATGCGGTAGGCCCGCCCGCAGATCGCGATCTTGCGCGCCGCCGTGTCCGCCTGGCCCTGCTCGTCGAAGGCCATCACCACGACGGCGGCGCCGTAGTCGCGGCAGATGCGCGCCTGGGCGCGGAAGGCGTCCTCGCCCTCCTTCATCGAGATCGAGTTGACGATGGCCTTGCCCTGGACGCACTTCAGGCCGGCCTCGATCACCTCGAACTTCGAGGAGTCGATCATCACCGGCACGCGGGCGATGTCGGGCTCGGCGGCGACGAGGTTGAGGAACTCGACCATCGCCTTCTTCGAATCGAGCAGGCCCTCGTCCATGTTGACGTCGATCACCTGCGCGCCCGCGGCGACCTGGTCGCGGGCCACGTCGAGCGCGGCGGCGTAGTCGCCGTTGGTGATCAGCTTCCTGAACTTGGCCGAGCCGGTGACGTTGGTGCGCTCGCCCACGTTGACGAACGGGATGTCCTTCGTCAGCGTGAAGGGCTCGAGGCCCGACAGCCGCATCAGCGGCGGCTTCTCGGAGACGACGCGCGGCGCCTTGCCCTTCACGGCTTCGGCGATCGCGCGGATGTGCGCCGGGGTGGTGCCGCAGCAGCCGCCGACCATGTTGACGAGCCCCGCCTGCGCGAACTCGCCGACCATGGCGGCAGTCGCCTCCGGGCTCTCGTCGTAGAGGCCGAACTCGTTGGGGAGCCCCGCATTCGGGTAGGCGCAGACGAACGTGTCGGCGACGCGCGCGATCTCGGCGATGTGCGCGCGCATCTCCTTCGCGCCGAGCGCGCAGTTCAGCCCGATCGTGAAGGGCGCGGCGTGCCGCACCGAGTGCCAGAAGGCCTCCGGCGTCTGGCCAGACAGCGTGCGCCCGGACAGATCCGTGATCGTGCCCGAGATCATCAGCGGCAGTTCCGCCCCGTGCTCGGCGAAGACGGCGCGCGCCGCGGCGATGGCCGCCTTGGCGTTGAGCGTGTCGAAGATGGTCTCGACGAGGATCAGTTCCGCGCCGCCGTCGACGAGCCCGCGGATCTGCTCGGCATAGGCGTCGCGCACCTGCTCGAACGTCACGGCGCGATAGCCGGGGTTGTTGACGTCCGGCGAGATCGAGAGCGTGCGGTTGGTGGGCCCGACCGCCCCCGCGACGAAGCGCCGACGCCCGTCCTCCGCGGCCGCGATCGCCGCCGCCTCCCGGGCGATGCGCGCGCCCTCCCGGTTCAGCTCGTAGACGATCTCCTCCATGCCGTAGTCGGCCTGGGCGATGCGCGTGCCCGAGAAGGTGTTCGTCTCGACGATGTCGGACCCCGCCCGGAAATAGTCCAGGTGGATGTCGCGCATGGCGTCGGGCTGGGTGAGGATCAGGAGGTCGTTGTTGCCCTTCTGGTCGTTGGGATGATCGAGGAACCGGTCACCGCGGAAGTCGGCCTCGGAGAACTTGCGGTTCTGGATCTCGGTCCCCATCGCGCCGTCGAGCACGAGGATGCGCTCGGCCGCGGCCTGCTTCAGCGCGGCCAGAACCTCTGCGCCGTCGGCGGGGCGGATGTCGGAGCGGATGTCGGACATGGGATGCGCTCTCTCGGGTCGATCGCGGAGGGGCTGGCGGACGGGCGAGCCGGCGGCGTCGCGGTCAGGCCGCGGCGGCGGTGGTCTCGGCCGGGCGCAGGCCCAGCATGTGGCAGATGGCGTAGGCGAGCTCGGCGCGGTTCATCGTGTAGATGTGGAACTCGCTGACGCCCTGCGCCCGCAGGTCGGAGACCTGCTCGTGGGCCACGGCGGCGGCGACGAGCTTGCGCGTCTCGACGTCGTCGTCGAGCCCCTCGAACCGCTTCGCCAGCCACGCGGGCACGGACGCGCCCGTGCGCTTGGCGAAGCTCGCCGTCTGCTTGAAGTTCTGCACCGGCACGATGCCCGGCACGATCGGGATGTCGATCCCCCGCGCGCGGACGCGCTCGACGTAGCGGTAGTAGATCGCGTTGTCGAAGAAGAACTGCGTGATCGCCCGCGTGGCGCCAGCGTCGACCTTCTTCTCGAGCGCGTCGATGTCCGCCTCGAAGCTCGAGGCCTCCGGGTGCTTCTCGGGATAGGCCGAGACGGACACCTCGAAGTCGGCCACCTTGCGGATGCCCGCGACGAGGTCGCACGCCTGCGCGTAGCCGCCCGGGTGGGCCTCGTAGGGCGTGCCGGGGCCGCCGACGGGGTCGCCGCGCAGCGCCACGATGTGTCGCACGCCCGCCTCCCAATAGCCACGCACGACGTCGTCGACCTCCTCGCGCGTCGCGGCGACGCAGGTGAGGTGGGCGGCCGGACTGAGGTCGGTCTCGCGCACGATGCGCGCGACGGTGGCGTGGGTGCGCTCGCGCGTCGAGCCGCCGGCGCCGTAGGTCACGGAGACGAAGCGGGGCGCGAGCGGCGCGAGGCGCTCGATCGAGGCCCAGAGCGTCCTCTCCATCTCCTCGGTCTTGGGCGGGAAGAACTCGAAGGAGACGCCGATCCCCGGCTTCTCCGGGCGGGCCGTGTCTCGGCCGGCCGCATCCTGGCGGGCGTTCGCGGGCGACATCAGGCGACCTCTCTGTCGTGCGTGCGGAACGGCATGTCGTTGATCCGGCGGCGATCGCGGCCGACCCAGAGCGACACGGTGAGCGCGTCCCCGCCCGCGCGCGGCGGGGCGAGATCGCGGTGGAGCGGGCAGTCGAGGCCCGCCTCGGCGAGCCAATGCGCGACCTGCTCGCGCGAGAAGCCGAGGCGGCGATGGGCGTGGTCCGCGCGCAGGAACTCGAGATCGTGCGGCGCGAAGTCGACGACGAGGAGCCGTCCGCCCGGCGCGACGAGACGCGCGGCCTCGCGCAGGGCGCGGGCGGGATCGTCCAGATAGTGCAGGACCTGGTGGATGATCACGAGGTCGAAGGCGTTCGACTCCACCGGCGGCGCGTGGATGTCGCCCTGGCGCAGCTCGACCCCGCGCACGCCGGCCTTCTCCAGGTTGGCGCGCGCGACGGAGAGCATGGCGTGCGAGGCGTCGAGCCCCACCGCGCGGCCGGCCCGCGGGGCGAGCAGGCCGAGCATGCGACCGGTGCCGGTGCCGAGATCGACGAGGGCGCGGATCGGCGCGTCCCCGAGGGCCGCCACGATCGCGGCCTCGACCTCGTCGGCGGGCGCGTGCAGCGAGCGCAGGCGGTCCCAGTCCGGCGCGAGCCGCGCGAAATAGGCCTGCGCCGCCTCCGCCCGCGCGGCGCGCACGGCCGCGAGCCGCTGGCGGTCGCCCGCGGCGGTGGCGTCGTCGGCGTCGAGGGCGTCGAGCATCGGGCGCAGGAGCGCCGCGGCCGGATCGCGGTCCGCCAGCCGGAAGAAGGCCCAGGCCCCCTCGCGGTGACGCTCGACGAGCCCGGCCTCGACCAGGAGCTTGAGATGGCGCGAGATCCGCGGCTGAGACTGCCCGAGAATGTCGGTGAGGTCCGTGACCGAGAGCTCGCCCTGCGCCAGGAGCGAGAGGATGCGCAGCCGCGTCTCCTCACCCGCGGCGCGCAGGGCGGCCAGCGCGGCGGGCAGCGTCAGCATCGTCTCGATCTCGGCGCTCGGCATCGGCGTCTCCCCGGCGGGTGGACCATGGTATACGGTCGCACCATAGCACCCTTCTCGGCGGAAAGGTAGATATAAAGATATCTTTATGTCAGATTTCCGGTGAGCGCAAGCGGCCGTTCGGGCGCGGCCGAGAGATATCACCCGCGCGGCGGCTCGATCACACGGCGGCTCGATCACGCGGCGGCAAGATCACGCGCCGGCTCAGTCGCGCGTGGGCGTGATCGCGAGGAGGTCGGCGACGGCGGCGCTGATCCCCAGCCCGGTGGCTTCCTCCAGCCAGACCCATTGGCCCATCGGGTTGACCTCGAGGAAGACGTGCCGCCCGTCCCGATCGACGATGAAGTCGTAGGCGCCATAGGCGAGGCCGAAGGCGTCGTGCAGCGCGCGCACGGCCGCGGCGAGAGGCTCGTCCGCGATCGTCGCATGGTAGATGTCGTCGTCGATGCGGCGGCGCCAGTCGATCGCGTCGAGCCCTCCCGAGATCTCGACGGCGAAGAGATCCGAGCCGACGACGGTGATGCGCAGCTCGCACCGCGGCTCGATCGCCTCCTGGTATATGGATGGGCAGGACTCGATCTCGGCTCGCGAGGCGCGGACCGTCTCGACGTCGACGGCCGTCGCGTAGGCGGCCTGCCGGCTCGGGCTGATGTAGGGCGTGATCGTCTTCACGATCGTCCGGCGTCCCCGGCGGTCGTTCTCCTCGACGAAGGCCAGCACCGCCTCGTAGCGCGTGGAGAACAGCGTCCGTGGAACGGGGATCCCCAGCGCCCGCGCGGTCCTCAGCTGCGTGAACTTGCTCGTCAGGGCGGACGCGGCGGGGAGCGGGTTGACCCAGCGGCAGGAGGCGAAGGGCTCCGCGATGAGGTCGAAGAGGCTGCGCCATTCGCGCGAGGCGAATTGCTGGTCGTAGTACGCGTCGAGGCTCTCGGTGCGCACGACGAAGGGCGGCTTCACCCGCCACCAGACCGTCGTGGCCGTTCCGGGAGGGGCGGGTTCCTGGATGCGCAGCGCCAGATCGGCGTCGACCACGATGTCGAGGCCGTCCGATGTCGGATCGTAGATGTCGCACAGGGCGAACGGGTGCCCACGCGTCTCCAGATGACGCGACACGGACCCGACATGCGGGTCCGTGCGCGCGCCGAAGATGCGGATCATCGCGGCTGGTCCGTGTGCGGGCGGGCCATGTCGCGGCTCAGAAGTCGATGCTGACGTCGGCCTCGGCGTCGGTCTCGCCGCTCTTGAAGGTGGCCTTCATCGTGGCGGTGTTGCTCCCCTTGGCCGCGACGCCGGCGGGGCCGAGAGTGTCGGCGAGCTTGCCTCCGAGCGGCTTCGTGCGGATCGCCTCGAGCTCCTCGTCCTCGTCGATGTAGATCGTCACCGGGACCTTCTGCTTCATGGTCGTTCCCCCTTGCATGGCGCGAGCGTCGCGCTCCCCGTCGCGTCTGACACGCGAGGATCGTAGCGTAAGCCCGGCGGCACGGGCGCCGCAATGAAAATTCTACCTGAAGACGACGTTCTTCGAGGAAATGGCGCTATGGCCCCTCGCATCGCTCCGTCGGCGACGCGGCGAGAGCGTCGCGATCGGGGTCCGGCCGGCCGAAGACTGCCGCATCCCCGAGCAGCGTGCGCAGGTCGTGCGTGACCACGTCCGCCCCCGCGGCCCGCAGCGCGGCGCCGTGGCCGCTCGCCTCGTCCTCGCGATCGATGCCGACCACCCGCGCGAATCCGCCGGCGCGGGCCGCGGCGACGCCGGAGACCGCGTCCTCGACCACCATCGCGTGACCCGGCGCGACGCCGAGGCGCCGCGCGGTCTCGACGAGGACGTCGGGTGCAGGCTTGCCGGCGAGGCCGGACGCGTGGGCGTCCGCCCCGTCGAGCGCGACGTCGAAGAGCCCGCGCACGCCGGCGCTCTCGAGGACCGCCGGCGCGTTGCGGCTCGCCGAGAACAGGCCGACGGCGATCCCGCGGGCCCTCAGCACCCGGATCAGCGCACAGGCGTCCGCGTAGGCGGGGACCGGCGTCTTCGCGAGCCAGGCGCGGAAGCGCGCGTTCTTCGCGGCGGCGATGCCTGCGACGCTGTCGAGCCCCTCCGCGTCGCGCCCCGCCGCGTCGGGTACGCCCGCGGCCGTTTCGCCCTCGGGCAGCGCGATGCCGCGCGCGGCGAGGAAGCCGCGAACGCCGTCGCGGCGTGGTACGCCGTCGACATGGGCGCGGTAGTCCGTGAGCGTGAACGGCCGCGCGGCGGCGCCGCCGGCGTGCCGCGCCGCGACGGCGTCGAGGGTTTCCTTCCAGGCGGCGAAATGCGCCTGCGCCGTGTCCGTGACGACGCCGTCCATGTCGAAGATCGCGGCGCGGATCTGCGGTGCCTGCTCGCTCATCGCATCGGGGAACGACGCCGCGGCCTCGGGGTTGCGCGGCCGCGGGAGCCCGGGGGTGGTCCGGTGCGGGAGCCTCGAGGCGTCATGGCTCGAGGCGTCATGGCTCGAGCTCGGTATCCCAGTAGAGATAGTCCATCCAGCTCTGGTGGAGGTAGTTCGGCGGGAAGTGGCGGCCGTTCTGGTGCAGGTCGCTCAGCGAAGGCGCGTAGGGCTCCTGCCGGGGAATCATGTCGGCCTCGCGAGGGAGGCGGTCACTCTTGCGCAGGTTGCAGGGCGAGCAGGCGGCGACGACGTTCTCCCAGGTGGTCTGGCCGCCCTTCGAGCGGGGGATCACGTGGTCGAAGGTGAGGTCCTCGCGGGCGCCGCAATATTGGCAGGTGAATCGATCGCGGAGGAAGACGTTGAAGCGCGTGAAGGCCGGGATGCGCGTGGGCTTGACGTAGGTCTTGAGCGAGACGACGGAGGGCAGCCGCATCTCGAAGGTGGGACTTCGCACCGTCTTGTCGTAGTGCGAGACGATGTTGACCCGGTCGAGGAACACCGCCTTGATCGTGTCCTGCCAGCACCAGACCGACAGCGGGTAATAGCTCAAGGGCCGATAGTCGGCGTTGAGCACGAGGGCCGGACACGCGTCCGGCCGGACAGTCGGCTGAACGTGTACGCTCACGTCACCTCCTCCGGCGGGGAGGGGATCGCTCCTTCGCTCCCGCGCTGGAAAATCTACTCCCATCGTGACAGCCTTGTGAAGGCTCTCTCGCGCCGCAGGCGCCGCGGCGGCGTGAAGCGCGCGCGGGCGACCACCGCCGCTGCCGATGCGCGGGGTGCGATCCCTGGTCCCGCCGAGGGAAGCGCCCCCTCAGGCCTGCGTGTCGACCCAGCGCCCCTGCCCGGGTGGCGGCGGGGCGGGCTCGGGGGGCGGGGAGGCCGCGGGCTCGGCGTTCGCCTGCTCCATGCTCGCGAGGCTCGCCTCGACGAGGCGATTCGCGCTCGCGGTCTCGCCGGCGCGCTTGAGCGCCTGCATGGCGAAGTCGGTCCGGCTCGAGGACCAGGCGGCCGACAGGCCCGCCGTCGGGTCTATGCTCATGGCTGGCGTCGTCTCCTATCCCCCGTCCGGTCGCGAAGCCTAGGCGAAGCCCGTGAATCCTTCGTTGATCCGTTGCGCGGCATCCGAGCGGCCCCGCACGGGCCGCGATCGCGCCGCGGGCGCGCCGCGGGCGCGCGGAACCGGGTCGAAGCCGCGGTTTTGCGGTTGACTCGGCGTGCGAGCCCTCTTATGTAGCGCGGACTTCCGGTGGGCCGTAGGTTCGCGATGTCGATGCGCCGAGCGTCGACCCGAGCGTCCTAGACGCCGCCGAAACTCAATGACCGTCTCACGGACGTCATCTTTTGGGGCACGACCGCGGGTCTCGCGACTCTCGGTCCTCTGCGTGGCGTCGCGCCTCAGGTCTCACCCGGACCCGACGGCGCGGTTTCGCTTTGCGTCGACGGTCGCCGGCAAGCGGGTCCTGTCCCGTCGGCGACCCGAACGGTGCGGCACGCTGCGCGGGCGGTGAATGCGTGGAGGGTCCGGCTCCAGGCCGCGGGACGCGTGTCCCGGGGTCGCCGGATCCGGGTTCGAGGAACGAGCGGCCGCGACGCGGCCGATACGAGAGGGCAGAGGATGCCGACCATCTCCCAGCTGATCCGCAAGCCGCGGACGGCCCAGAAGGCGCGCAACAAGGTCCCGGCGCTGGAGGCGTGCCCGCAGAAGCGCGGCGTGTGCACCCGCGTCTACACGACGACGCCGAAGAAGCCGAACTCCGCGCTGCGCAAGGTCGCGAAGGTGCGCCTGACGAACGGCTTCGAGGTCATCGGCTACATCCCGGGCGAGGGGCACAACCTCCAGGAGCACTCGGTGGTGATGATCCGCGGCGGCCGCGTGAAGGACCTGCCGGGCGTGCGCTACCACATCCTGCGCGGCGTCCTCGACACCCAGGGCGTCAAGAACCGCAAGCAGCGCCGCTCGAAGTACGGCGCCAAGCGTCCGAAGTAATCGCGTCCGACCCAATCCGGTCGCCTAGAAGTCTCAGGACGGAGCCATCGCATGTCCCGCCGCCATCGCGCCGAGAAGCGTGAAATCAACCCGGATCCGAAGTACGGCGACGTCGTGCTGTCGAAGTTCATGAACTCGATCATGTACGACGGCAAGAAGTCCGCCGCCGAGAGCATCGTCTACGGTGCCTTCGATCTCGTCGAGAGCCGGATGAAGACCGACCCGCTCGAGGCCTTCAAGGCCGCGCTCGAGAACGTCGCCCCGGCGATCGAGGTCCGGTCCCGCCGCGTCGGCGGCGCGACCTACCAGGTGCCCGTCGAGGTGCGCCCGGAGCGCCGCCAGGCGCTCGCCATCCGCTGGCTGATCACCGCCGCCCGGGCGCGCAACGATCGCACCATGGTGGAGCGTCTCGCGGCGGAGCTCGCGGACGCGGCGCAGAACCGCGGCAGCGCCGTGAAGAAGCGCGAAGACACGCACCGGATGGCCGAGGCCAACCGCGCCTTCTCGCATTACCGCTGGTAAGCGCAGGGCGGACACGAGACCGAGACGGAGAGACGCGATGCCTCGCGAGCACGAAATCAAGGACTACCGCAACTTCGGGATCATGGCCCACATCGACGCGGGCAAGACGACGACGACGGAGCGGATCCTGTTCTACACTGGCCGGTCGCACAAGATCGGTGAGGTGCACGACGGTGCCGCGACCATGGACTGGATGACCCAGGAGCAGGAGCGCGGCATCACGATCACGTCGGCCGCGACGACGTGCTTCTGGCGCGACCATCGCCTGAACATCATCGACACGCCCGGGCACGTCGACTTCACCATCGAGGTCGAGCGCTCGCTGCGCGTGCTCGACGGCGCCGTGTGCGTGCTCGACGGCAACCAGGGCGTCGAGCCGCAGACCGAGACGGTGTGGCGCCAGGCCGACAAGTACGACGTGCCGCGCATCGTGTTCGTCAACAAGATGGACAAGATCGGCGCCGACTTCTTCTCCTGCGTCGCCGACATCGTCAAGCGCGTGGCCGGCAAGCCGGTCTGCCTGCAGCTGCCGATCGGCTCGGAGTCGAACTTCAAGGGCGTGATCGACCTCGTCCGCATGAACGCGATCGTCTGGCTCGAGGAATCGCTCGGCGCGAAGTTCGTCGTCGAGGAGATCCCGGCGGACCTGAAGGAGCAGGCGGCCGAGTACCGCACCAAGCTGGTCGAGGCCTGCGTCGAGCTCGACGACGACGCCATGGCGGCCTACCTCGACGGCCAGGAGCCGTCGGTGGAGGAGCTCGTGCGCCTCATCCGCAAGGCGGTGCAGGATCGCGCCTTCCATCCGGTCCTGTGCGGCTCGGCCTTCAAGAACAAGGGCGTGCAGCCGCTCCTCGACGCGGTGGTGGACTACCTGCCCTCGCCGATCGATCGCGGCGGCGTCAACGGGCTCGAGCCCGAGACCGACGAGCCTATGACCCGCCCGGCGGACGACTCGGCGCCGTTCTCGCTGCTCGCCTTCAAGATCATGGACGACCCGTTCGTCGGCACGATCACGTTCTGCCGCATCTATTCCGGCACGATCCTGGCCGGCTCGACGGTGCTCAACTCCACCTCCGGCAAGAAGGAGCGCATCGGCCGCATGCTGCTGATGCACGCCAACAACCGCGAGGACATCAAGGAGGCCGGCGCCGGCGACATCGTCGCCATGGCGGGCCTGAAGGAGACGCGCACCGGCGACACGCTGTGCGATCCCCAGAAGCCGATCATCCTCGAGAAGATGGAGTTCCCGGACCCCGTCATCGAGATCGCGATCGAGCCGAAGTCGAAGGCGGACCAGGAGAAGCTCGGCGTCGCGCTCTCCAAGCTCGCCGCGGAGGACCCGTCCTTCCGCGTGTCGACCGACACCGAGTCCGGCCAGACCATCCTCAAGGGGATGGGCGAGCTGCACCTCGACATCAAGGTCGACATCCTGCGCCGCACCTACAAGGTCGACGCCAACATCGGCGCGCCGCAGGTGGCCTATCGCGAGACGATCACGCGCAAGGCCGAGATCGACTACACCCACAAGAAGCAGACCGGTGGCACGGGCCAATTCGCCCGCGTCAAGCTCGTCGTCGAGCCGAACGAGCCGGGGGCCGGCTACCAGTTCGAGTCGAAGATCGTCGGCGGCTCGGTGCCGAAGGAGTACATCCCCGGCGTCGAGAAGGGCATCAACTCCGTGATGGGGGCGGGCGTCGTCGCCGGCTTCCCGATCGTGGACTTCAAGGTGCAGCTGATCGACGGCGCCTTCCACGAGGTGGACTCGTCGGTGCTCGCCTTCGAGATCGCCACCCGCGCCGCGATGCGCGAGGCGCTCCAGAAGGGCGCGTCGGTGCTGCTCGAGCCGGTGATGAAGGTCGAGGTGGTGACCCCCGAGGAATACACGGGCTCGGTCATCGGCGACCTGAACTCCCGGCGCGGCCAGATCCAGGGTCAGGACATGCGCGGCAACGCGGTGGTGATCAACGCCTTCGTGCCGCTCGCCAACATGTTCGGCTACGTCAACACGCTGCGCTCGATGAGCCAGGGCCGGGCGAACTACACGATGCTGTTCGATCACTACGAGCAGGTGCCCTCGAACGTGGCCGCCGAGGTGCAGGCCAAGTTCGCCTGATCGGGGTCTCCTCGATCGGCGGACGCCCGCCCCTCACTCCCGCAGACAACTCTCAGAACGAATGGGTGCCACCATGGCCAAGGCGAAATTCGAGCGTACCAAGCCGCACTGCAACATCGGGACGATCG
>NZ_JBQTCJ010000081.1:0-19372 GCF_052380005.1 Salinarimonas sp. NSM | reverse complement strand
GGGCTCCCGGCCGCCGCGCTCACCGCCGCCGTCTGCCAGGTGGCCTGTGCCGCGCTCACCGCCCCGCCGGCCGCGCCGGCGACCGCGCGATGCGCCCCGGCAGCGCTCGCCTGCGCCGCCTCGGCGGAGATCGTGTCCACCGCCTTGTTCGAGCGGCTCACGAGCGAGGCCAGCTCGTTCAAGGCCTTGATCTGGTCGGAGACGACGCGGCGCATGGCGGCGGCGTTCTCCTCCGTCTCCTTCGGCAGCTCCAGCACCCCGCGCCGCAGCTCCGCGCGGGTGCTCTCGAGCTCCTCGTGGATGCGCGCCGTCATGGCGCGCAGCTCGTCGGCCGCGTCGCGGAAGCGCCCGGCGGCGCCCTCGAGAGCCGCGTTCATGTCCGCCGCGACCTCGCCGTAGGCGTCGCGGATGGCGAGCGCGGTGCGCGTGCGCTGGTCGCCCGTGGCGGCCCGGATCTTTTCGAACTCGCCGTCGATCGCCTTCGTCGTGCTCTCCGCGGTGGCGGCGAGCACGTTGCCGATGTCGCGCGCGCGGGTCTCGGCCTGGGCGAGCGAGCCCTCGATCAGGCCCGAGAAGGCGCGCGTGGCCCGCTCGATCTCGTCCGAGCGCTCCTCGATGCGCGCCAGCAGGGATTCCAGCGCCTGCGAGCGCTCGCCCAGCGTCCCGTCGAGGCGGTTTTCGAGCCGTTCGAGGGCGCCCGTCGCCTCGGTGAGGGCGGCGAGCTGGTCGCGGGTCGAGTCTGAGACGCTGCGGCCGCGCTCGTCGAGCAGGACGGCGAGCTCGCCCGCCTCGCGGATCGCGCCGCCGGAAACGGCGCCGAGCGCCGCGACCTGATGCTCGACGCGCTCGGCCGCGTCGCGGGTCTGGCGCGCGACGTCCTCGATCAGGCGCGCGATCTCCTGCGCCCGCCCGCCGAGCGCCTGCTCGACCTCGCCGAGGCTGCCCGCCGTCGCACCGGCGACGTCGCGCAGCGCGCGGTTGGCGTCGTGGAGGCGCAGCAGCACGCCGCCGAGCTCGGTGCGGATGCGCTCGTTCGTGGAGACGAGCGTCGTCACCGCCTCGCGGGTGCCCTCGTCGAGGCTCGTGCGCAGCGCCTGGTTGGACTGGCTCCAGGCCTCCTCCAGCGCGGCGCCCTGGCTGCGCAGGCCCTCGAGCAGGTCGCGGCTCTGCGAGCCCAGCGACTCCGTCAGCTGGCGCGACAGCGCCTCGACGTCTCGGCCGATCGCGTCGGCGCGGGCGCCGAGCGCCGCGACGAGCGCGCCTCCGCGGCCGTCGATGAGGCCTTCGAGATCGCCGAGCCGATGCCCGAGCGCCCCCACGAGCGCGTCGCCGCGCTCCTCGATCAGGTGCGCCACGGCGCCGGTGCGCTCGTCGAGCGAGCGCGTCAGCGCGCTGGCACGCCCGTCGAGCACGCCCGTCATGCGGTCGATGTTCTCGCCCATGGACACGATGATCGCATCCGAGCGCTTGTCGAGGATCTCGGCGATGGTGGCACCGCCGCGGTCGAACAGCGCCGAGACGCGGCCGACCTTGGTCTCCAGCTGGCCGAGCAGCGCCTCGCCGCGCTGGTCGAGCGTGGTGCCCAGCCGCGCCTCGCCGTCCGCGAACAGGGTCTCGACACGCCCGATGCGCGCCTCGAGCCCGCCGACGAGAGCCTCGCCGGTCTTGGCGAGGGAGACGCCGAGCGCCGCGCCGCGCTCGTCGAAGAGCGTGCCCATCCTGTCGATCCGGCTTTCCAGGCCGCCCACGAGGGCCTCGCCGCTGCGCTCCAGCGCCTCGCCGAGGCGCGCGCCGCGCTCGTCGAACAGGGCCTCGACGCGGCCGATCCGCTCCTCCAGGCTGCCGATGAGAACCTCGCCGCGCTGGTCGAGCCCGGCGCCGAGACGCTCGCCGCCGGACGTCAGCAGCTCCTCGATCTCGCCGACCCGGGCGCCGAGCGTCGCCACGAGCCGCTCGCCGCGCTCGTCGAGCAGGCTCGCGAACAGCTTGGAGCGCGCGTCGAGGAGCGTCGCGGTCTCGTTCAGCTTGCCGCCGAGCGCGTCGACGAGCCCCTGGCCGCGGTCGTCGACGAGGCCGGCGAAGGTCGCGGTGCGGTCGTCGAGCAGGCCGGTGAGCGTGCCGGTGCGATCGTCGAGGAGGGCGGTGGCCTCCTCCATCCGGGTGCCGAGCGTGTCGAGCATGCGCCGGCCCTGCTCGTCGAGCAGGGCGGCGAAGGTGCCGGTGCGATCGTCGAAGAGCGCGCGGATCTCGCCCATGCGGGCGCTGAGCGTGCCGACGACGGCCTCGCCGCGCTCGTCGATCACGGAGGCGAGCGAGCGGCTCGACTCGGACAGCAGCGAGGCGATCTCGCCCATGCGGTTGCCCAGCGAGGCGGCGACCTCGCGGGTACGGGCGTCGAGCGCCTCCGCCGCTTCGCGGCCGCGGGCCTCGAGCGTGCTGGCGATGAGCGCGCCCTTCTCGTCGAAGACGCGGGCGAGCCCGTCGGTGCGCGCGTCGAGGGTCTGCGCGACCTCGCGGGCGCGGGTGTCGAACAGGGTGGCGAGAGCCTCGCCGCGGGCGGCGAGCGTCTCGTCGATGGCCTTGCCGCTCGCGTCGTAGATCGCCGCGAGCGACTCGGCGCGGGCCTCCAGCGTCTCGTCGATGGCGCGGCCGCGGGCGTCGAGCGTCTCGGCGACGGTCTCGAGGCGGCCCACGACGCGGGTCTCGAGATCGGCGACGCGGCTGTCGAGCGTCTGCGCGATCTCCTCGGCGCGCCCGCCGAGCACGGCGTTGATCTCCGCCGCCTTGCCGGACAGAGTCTCGGAGAGCGCGGCGGAGCGGGCGGCGACGATGTCGCCGATCTCGGCGGCGCGGGTCTCCAGCGAGCGGGCGACCTCGCGCCCGCCCTCGGCGAGCACGCGCGCCATCTCGCCGGTGCGCACTACGAGCGCCTCGTTGAGCGCGCTCGATCGCGCGCCCAGGCTCTGGTCGACCTTGGCGACGAGCTCGTCGAACGTGGCGGTGATCTCGAGCGCGCGCGTCTGCGAGCGGGACTCGAGTGCGGCGAGCTGCTGCTCGATCGTCTCGGTGGCCGCCCGCGCGCTCTGCGCCAGCGTCTCCGCCAGCGCGGCGCCCTGGACGTTGATGACGCGGTCGATCTCGCCGAAGCGGTCGACGACGACGCTCGCGAAGATCTCGACGTCGCGCCCGAAGCGCTCGGCCAGGTCGCCGCCGCGCTCGACGATGGTCGCCTCCAGGCGGCCGAGCTTGTCGGAGATCGATCCGTCGATCTCCTGCGCGGTGGCGCCGAGCCGCTCGGCCAGCGCGCCGCCGCGCTCGACGATGACGCTCTCGAAGCCGGCGAGCCGCTCGGCCAGCAGGGCGTCGAGCTCGCCGCCGCGGGCGCCGACCGTCTCGTTCAGGCCCTCGGCGGTCTTCTGCAGCGCCTCGTTGATGCGCAGGCCCTGCGTGGTGATGGCGCGCACCACCTCGCGGCCGGTGTCGGCGAGATCCGCGCGGGTGCGGCTCGCACCGTCCTCGAGGGCGCGCGCGAGCGCCTGCTCGTGCTCGGTGACGCTGCGGCCGAAGGCCTCCTGATGGGCACCGAGCGCCACGGAGAGCGCCGCCGCCGCGTCGTCGAAGGCGGTGCGGAAGGCGTCCGTGCGGCTCGCGAGCGTGCCCGCGACGTCCTCGGACGCGCGCTCGATGGCGCTCGTCGCGGCGCCGGCGCGCGCGTCGATGAGATCGGCGAGACGCTCGCCCGTCCCTTCCAGCCGCTCCGCCAGCGCGTCGCCGCGCTCGGAGAGGGAGGCGACGAGAAGGCCGGCCGCATCCTCGATCCGCGCGCGCGCCGCGTCGCCGCCAGCGGCGATGCTCTCCCCGGCGCTCTCCAGCCGCGCGCCGATCTCGTCGCCCCGCGCCGCGATGTCGGCGGAGACGGTCTCCCCTGTCCTGGCGAGGCGGGCGTCGAGCTCGGCGCCGCGGGCGACGAAGCTCTCCTCCAGCGTCTGCGCCGTGCGCTCGAAGGCGCAGCGCATCTCCTCGCCCTGGCGGCCGAGGGAGGCGACGACGGTCTCGCCGGTGAGCGAGAGGCTCTGCGTGACGGCGTCCGCGCTCTCGCCGAGGCCGGCGGTCAGTGCGCGGGCGCGCTCGTCGAGGGCGCGGGTGAGGTCGTCGCCGGTCGCGGCGACGCCGGCCTTGATGTCGTCCGCCGCGCCCGCGAGGCGCGCGACCAGCTCGTCGCCGCGGAGCGCGATGTCCTCGACGACCCGCTCGCCGGCGCGGCCGAGCGCGACCGTGATCGAGGCGCCCTGTGCGTCGAGCGAGCCGGAGACCCGCTCGCCGGTGGCGCCGATCGCCTCGACGATGCGCTGGCTCGCGGTCTCGAGGTCGGCCGAGAAGGCCTGGTGCGAGCCGGCGATGGCGCCGCGCACGCGCTCGGCGTTGGTCACGATCGCCTCGCGCTGGGCGACGAGCTCGTCGACCAGCGAGCGGATGCGGATCTCGTTGTCGGAATAGGCGCGCTCGAGCGTCGCGATCTCGGAGCGCACCAGCGTCTCGAGCTCGCCGGCGCGGGCCAGCGCGCGCTCGATTCCGTCGCCGACGGCGGCGACCTCGCGGCGCACCGCCTGCGAGACGGTCTGCACGGCGTCGGTGGAGAAGGTCTCGGGCTGGCCGAGCCGCATCGCCACCTCGCGGATCGAGCGGGCGACGAGCTTCATCTCCTGCGAGCGGACGGTCAGGATCGCGGCCGTGAACAGGAAGGTGACCGGCGCGAGCACGAGGACGAGCGCGACCGCGAGCTCGCCGGGCGTCCACGGGCCCAGGAGCGCGTCGAGGCCCGCCTCGGCTGCCGCCATGGCGACGAGCCCGACCATCCACGCCAGCGAGGCCGCGCCGGCCCAGGCGTAGGGCTTGCGGGAGGGCCGCGCCTGGAGCGCCTGCATCAGCGCGCCGACGTGGGCGCGGTCGTCGTTGGCGACGCGGGACGTGTCGGGGCCGAAGGCGAGGGGCTCGCCCGATTGCGCGCCCGGCTCGGCGACGGCGGTGCTCGCGGGCTCCTGGGCGGCCTCCGCCTTGCCGGAGGTTCGCATCAGCTCGTCCTCGCGGACCTCGGGCAGCCGCAGCTCCTCGGCGAAGCTCGCCCGCACCTCGGCGATTCGCGCCTCGTCGGGGGACGGTGCGCGCTCGGCGGACGCGGAGCCCTGCGCCTGCGTCTCGGTCCCGGCGCCCTCGGGCCGCGCGGGATCGCTCCCGGGCTTCTCCAGGTTCAGCGCCTGCTCGATCGCCGACAACGCGGCCTCGGTCCGATCCTGGAGCTTCTTCTCAGTCGCCATGTCGCCGCCTCGATAACGCAACTTCCGCGGCGGAGGGCGCACGCCTCGATCGGCGTCCGCCCGCCTCGTACGACCTCCGGCCCGCCTCCTGGCCGTCGACGCACCACCGCGATCTTGCGGGCGACTGTAGACACGCGCGTGGCTTTGGGAAACCCGGCCGTCTCCGCGTTCTTAGGTTTTCGTTAACGCTATGGTTACCGGCCCTTGGAAGGCTTGGGGGAGATCGCCCGCCGGAGCACCGAAAGCCTGTGGACACGCCTCTTCTCGATCGCGCCCATCTCGACGCGCAGACCTTCGGCGACGCGGACCTGGCGCGCGAGGTGCTCGGCCTGTTCGAGGGACAGCTCGATCGGCTGCCGCCGCTCGTCGCCGAGGCGCCCGAGACGGGCGCACGCATCGACGCCGCGCACACGTTGAAGGGGTCCGCGCGCGGTGTCGGTGCCCTGAGGGTCGCCGCCTGCGCCGAGGCGTGCGAGCACGGATTGCGCGCCGGCCGTGGGATCTCCGGTGAGCTGGCGGGGCTTGCGGACGCGGTCGCGCTCACCCGCGGGGCGATCGCGCGGACCGTTGCGGAAATGGGTGACACCGGGGGCTGAGCCGCCGAGCTCGTGCTTGACAGCACGCGCGCGAGCGCACACTTCCGGGGCGCACATAACCCCTGCTCGACCCCTGCGTGGCGCCGCCGCCCCATCCCGGAGACCCCATGGCCAAGATCACCTTCATCGACGTCGAGGGCGAGGCGCGCACCGTCGAGGCCGAGCCGGGCTCCACCGTGATGGAGGCCGCGGTGCGCAACGGCGTGCCGGGCATCGAGGCCGAGTGCGGCGGGGCCTGCGCCTGCGCCACCTGCCACGTCTACGTGGAGGACGCCTGGCGCGAGAAGGTCGGCGATCCCGAGCCGATGGAGGAGGACATGCTCGACTTCGCCTTCGACGTGAAGCCGAGCTCGCGCCTCTCCTGCCAGATCCGCGTGCGCGAGGACCTCGACGGGCTCACCGTTCGCACCCCCGCGCGCCAGGGCTGAGCCGCGTCGTCAAGCGGCCGCCCGCCGCGCGATCAACCGGTCGAGCGAGAGCGCGCCGGGACCCTTCGCGATCAGCGCCAGGAAGCAGGCCGCCCACAGGCCGTGCGTCACCCACGCGCCGGGATAGACGAAGACCTGGATGACGAGGGTCATCACGAGGAGCGCCAGCGCCGAGACGCGCGTGGCCAGGCCCAGCACGAGTAGCACCGGGAACACGTGCTCCGCCGCCGTCGCGAGGTAGGCGGCGAGCGCCGGGTCGATCACCGGCAGCGCATATTCGTGCTCGAAGAGGAAGACCGTCGAATCCGCGAGCCCGAAGCCCTCCACCTTGGTGCGGCCTGACTGCCAGAACACGGCGGCGGGGAAGATCCGCAGCGCCACCGCCGGGACGGACCAGGGAAGGCGCTCCATCGCGCCGGTCGCGCGGGAGACGAGACTCGCGAGCCCGCCAGGCGCGGACGCGGGGGGCGCGGCGGTGTTCTGCGACGAGGCGGTCATGACGGCTCTTCCATTTCGGTCTCGAGAAGGGTGACGCCGGCGCTCAGGCCGTGCGCGAGGACGCGGGCGAGCGCCCGGGCCGGATCGAAGGCGGGAGCGGTCGCGAGCGCGGCCCCGACGGCGTCGGCGAAGCAGGCGCCGCGCCCGCAGGCCGAGAGGAACGCGGCCTCGCCGGGCTCCGCCGCGACGACGCGCACGTCCAGATGCGGGCGCGCGACGAGCGCGGTCTGCGGCTCCCGGGAGGCGAGGGGGCCGGGCGTCGCGCCCGGCTGGCTCATCACCCAGATCGCGACGGCGGGATGCGCCGAGGCGACGATCCGCAGGGCCGGATGCGGCGAGAGGCCCCACCGCGCCGGGTCGCGCTCTGACACGGCGGCGAGATCCTCCGCCGCGAGCGGCCGCGAATCCGCGGCGTGGTACGCGTGGGTGCGGGCCGCCTCGAGGCGGGCGACGTCCGGCAGGTAGGGCAGGGAGGCGGCGGGCGGGAAGCCGGCGAGGAAATCGGGGAAGGCGTCGCCGTAGAAGGTCATGACCGGCGAGCGCGGCGGGTGCTGCGCCAGGAAGACCCGCGCCGCGCCCTGGAAGAAGGCGTCGCCGACGAGCCGCCGCACCACGGGGAAGCGCGTCGCCAGCGCCTCGACGAGGCCGACCGTCACGTTGTTGCGATAGACCGCGAAGCGCCGTGCCACCTGTGCCGCGTCGCGCGCGGTCAGGCCCTGCGGGAGCGCGGCGCCGCCCGCGAGGATCGCCCGGCGCGCCTCGCCGGCGAAGCGGGCCATCTCACCCGGCGCGGGCATGGGCCATCCCCCCGCCATGCGAAATCTGAGAGCCATGGCGCAGCAGCACGCTGCGCGCCCGCGCCGCCTCCGCGTAGAGGACGGGGAAGTCCGGCACGTCGTTGTCCCACTCCACCAGCGTCGGCAGCGGGCCGGTGCGGGCGATCACGTCCTCGAAGAGTGCCCAGACCGGGTCGGCGACCGGCGTGCCGTGAGCGTCGATGAGGAAGGGCGCGCCGTCGATCTCCTCCTCGGCATGACCGCCGAGGTGGATCTCGCCCACCGCCTCGAGCGGGAAGGCGTCGATATAGGCCCGCGGCGTCGTCTCGTGGTTCGTGGCCGAGACGAAGACGTTGTTGACGTCGAGCAGCAGCCCGCAGCCCGTGCGACGGGCGATCTCGGCGAGGAAGGCGGCCTCCTCGAAGGTGGAGGCCTCGAAGGCGAGGTAGCTCGACGGGTTCTCGAGCAGCATGCGCCGCCCGAGCCGCTCCTGCACCCGGTCGACATGGTCGCAGACGAGACGCAGCGTCTCGTCCGTGTAGGGCAGCGGCAGGAGGTCGTCGAGATAGGCGCCCTCGTGGCTCGACCAGGCGAGGTGCTCGGAGAAGCTCTCGGGCGCGTAGCGGTCGCACAGGGCCTTCACCCGGGCGAGATGCGCCTCGTCGAGCGGGCCCGGCCCGCCGATCGAGAGGCCGACGCCGTGGATCGAGAGCGCGTAGTCCGCCCGCAGCCGCGACAGCCGCGCATGCGCCGGCCCGCCGGCGCCCATGTAGTTCTCGGCGTGCACCTCGAGGAAGCCGAGCGCGGGGCGCTCCTCCAGGATCGCCTCGTAGTGCAGGGCCTTGAAGCCGATGCCGGCGTCCCTCGGCAGTTTGGTCATGACGCGGCTCCCTCTCTCGTCGGAAACCCCGGGGCCGTCGTCGACCGCCCCGGGGATGGCCTCATCACGCCGGGCGCTGGATCTCGGTGAGCGAGCCCTTGCCGAGGGGGGTCTCGATGCTCTCGCAGGTACCGGCCGGCACGAGCGACCACGCGTTGCCCTGGTAGTCGACGGTGGAGGTGCCGGCGCAGGTCGTGCCCGGCCCGGCGGCGCAGTCGTTCTCGCCCGCGAGCGCCACGCCGAAGCACTTCTCCATGTCGCCGGACTGCGCGAAGGACGGCGCGGAGGCGAGGGAGAGGGCGGCGGCGACGGTGCCAGCGAGGGCGAGCTTGGTCTTGGCGGTCATCTTGGGCGTCATGGTCGGTATCCCTCTGGTTCGATGCGGTTCGTCTGCGGATCGCGTCTCGGTGCGGCCCGTCTCGTCCGTGCCGCAACCCAGCTTCGCGCCCCGCGCATGGCGCGTTACGCCGCTCACGCATCCGTGATCCGCTCTGAAACCTCTCCAGGCCCCGGGCGTTCGCCCCCGGAACCCGCCACGCATCGGCGTGGCGTTCTCGAAGCAGGAGATTTTTCATGACCATGTTCCGCACCGCGCTCGGCACCGCCATGGCGCTCGCCGCCGCCACCGCCCTCACGACCCTCCCGGCGCAGGCCCAGATGGCCGTCGACACCGCCCCCGAGGCGACGACCGGCGCGCTCGGCATCTCGTCCGTCTTCGCCACCGCCGACGATCTCGACGACGTCGAGGTCTGGGGCGCCAACGGCGAGGAGATCGGCGAGGTCGAGGAGGTCGTCGTCGGCGCCGACGGCACCCACTACATCGTGCTCGAGGTCGGCGGCTTCCTCGGCATCGGCGACGACGACGTCGCGATCCCGATGGACCGCTTCGCCGCCCGCGGCGACGAGGGCCTGGTTCTCGTGTCGATGACCGAGGACGAGCTCGAGCAGATGGCCGAGTACGAGGAGGGCGACGCCGGCTACACCGTGCTCGGCGGCGCCGACCCGATCGAGATGCGCATGATGGACTGATCCGTCCCCGCCCGCGCGGTCTCGCGCGAGGAACGGCGCATCGCGCCTGCGGCGGCCGCCCGGAACCCCGGGCGGCCGCTCGCTTTGATCTCCATGACACATCATCGCATCTCCAAGACGGCGCCCCTCGCGGGCGCGCTCGCGGCCCTCCTCCTCGCCGCTCCGGCCGGAGCGCAGGGCGATCTCGGAAACCCGCCCGACCGGCCGCCGCCCCGCGAGCAGGGGTTCGAGGAGCGCGGCGGTTCTTCCGACGCCCTGCGACAGCTCGGCGACGACTACCGCCTGCCTCCGCGCGCGAACGAGAGCCGGGGGCCGCTGACCATCGTCGACTTCGAGGGCGCGCCGCTGCGCGCGCCGTCCGGCGACATCATCGGCACGGTCGACAAGATCGTGCTCGGCCCCGACCGGGAGCGCTGGGTCGTCTTCGACCACGGCGGGTTCCTCGGGCTGGACGAGCGCAAGGTGGCGCTGCCGCTCGCGCGCGTGACGCAGCGCGGCGACGATTTCTACGTCCGCGGCGTGACGGAGGAGGACATCCGCAACCTTCCGGGCGTCGTCCAGCGCTGGGCGGACTACCCGCGGCTCGAGGTGCAGGGTCCGCTCGGCCTCGACACCGACGAGACGGAGGCCGGCGGCTGAGCGACCGCTGACGCCGGCCGCCGAAGTCGCGAGCGAGCCGGCGGCTCCCGTTCAGCCTTCGTTCGCAATCCGCGGGTAGGCTCCCGCGCCATGACCGACGTGCCCGAAACCCTCCTCGCCCGCCTCGCGGCCCTCGATCCTGCGGCGCTCGCCGCGGCCGCGGGGGCCTTCGCGCTCGTCTGCCTCGTCCACCTCGTGCTGGCGACCCGCCGGCTGAGGCGCGAGCGCGAGGCGCTCGCCGCGACCATGGCCGAGATCGCCCGGCGCCAGGCGGAGATGACCGGGCGGATGACCTCCTTCACCGAGGTGTTCGGCTCGCGCCAGGGCGACTTCGCGCGAATGCTCGCCGAGCGCATCGAGCGCGGCTCGGCGGCGCAGGCGGAGAACCTGTCCAAGCTCAACGCCCGACTCGCGGTGATCGACGCCGCGCAGAAGAACCTCGGCGCGCTCACCGCCCAGGTCGGCAGCCTGGAGAAGGTTCTGGCCAGCAAGCAGGCCCGCGGCGCCTGGGGGCAGGGCCGGATGGAGGCCATCGTGCGCGACGGCCTGCCCGCCGGCGCCTTCGCCTTCCAGGCGACGCTCTCCACCGGCGTGCGCCCCGATTGCCTCGTGCGCCTGCCGGGAGACGCCCGTGGCCTCGTGATCGACGCGAAGTTCCCGCTCGAAGGCTTCACCGCCTGGCGCGACGCCGCCTCGCCGGAGGCCCGTGGACGGGCCGCGCAGCGTGTGCGCGCGGACATCGGGCGCCACGTCCAGGACATCGCGGGCAAGTACCTGATCCCCGGCGAGACGCAGGACGTCGCCTTGATGTTCGTGCCCGCCGAGAGCCTGTACGCCGACCTCCAGGAGCACTTCCCCGAGCTCGTCGAGCGCGCCCACCGCGCCCGCGTCGTCATCGTCTCCCCGGCGCTGCTCGCGCTGGCGATCCAGGTCGTGCAGTCGCTGGCCCGCGACGCGCGGGTGCGCGAGGAGGCCCGCGTCATCCAGACCGAGGTCGCTCGCCTCGTCGCTGACGTCGTGCGCCTCGACGAGCGCGTGGCCAAGCTCGACCAGCATTTCCGCCAGGCCCAGGACGACGTCGCCGGAATACGGACGTCGACGGAGAAGATCCGGCGGCGGGGGCGGCGGATCGAGGCGCTGGATTTCGAGGAAGGGGAGGGGGATCTGTTCGCGGCGGAGTAGGGAGACCGCTCGCCCGTGCCGGCGAGCGGCGTCGCCGTCCTCCCCACCCTCCGGCCCGCGGCCTCCGTCCTTCCCTGCGGGGAGGAGGCGGGTCGCGGCTGTCGTTCGCCGTTCGCCACATGCGCGACGCCGCTTCCTCCCCGCAGGGGAGGAGTCCGCGCGAAGCGCGGGCGGTGGGGCCGTTCGATCACTCCGCGGCGTCGCCGACCGGCTCCCCGCCCGTCCGCCGCCGCTCCCTGAAGCGTCGCCAGCGCGCCCCGATCCGCGCCCCCATCACCAGCATCGCCGGCGTGAGGATCAGCGTGAGCACGGTGGCGAAGGTCAGCCCGCCGGCGATGGCGCTCGCGAGCTCGGTCCACCATTGCGTCGAGGGCGCGCCGACGAGGACCTGGCGGCCGACGATGTCGACGTTGACGCCCAGCACCATCGGCATCAGGCCGAGCACCGTCGTCGCCGAGGTGAGCAGGACCGGGCGCAGGCGCTGCGCGCCGGTGCGCAGGACGGCGTCGACGGGGTCGAGACCGCGCTTCAGGAGATCGTTGTAGGTGTCGATGAGCACGATGTTGTTGTTCACGACGATGCCCGCGAGCGCGATCACGCCGATGCCGCCCATCACCACGCCGAAGGGCCGCCCCGTCACCAGGAGCCCGAGCAGCACGCCCGCCGTCGAGAAGACGATCGCCGACAGCACGAGGCCGGCCTGGTAGAGGCTGTCGAACTGCGTGACGAGGATGATCAGCATCAGGAAGATCGCCGCCGCGAAGGCCTGCCCCAGGAAGAGCCCCGCCTCGCGCTGCTCCTCGTCCTGCCCCGCGAACACGATCTGGACGCCCTCGGGCAGATCCGCGCCGTCGAGCGCGGCGCGCAGCGCCTCGATGCGCTCGCTGGCGAGCAGGCCCTCGGAGACGTCGGCGCTCACCGTCACCACCCGCCGGCCGTCGACGCGCTGGAGCGTGCCGGTTCGCGGCGCCGGCCGGAACTCGACGAAGTTGCGGATCGGAACGAGCCCCTGCGAGGTCGGGATGCGGAACTGCTCGAGCTGGGCGAGGCTGCGGTCGGTCGTGGGGAAGCGCACGCGGATGTCGACCTCGCCGTCGGCGGTCTCGGGCCGGTACTCGGCCACCTTCAGCCCGGCGGTGAAGAGCTGCACCGCCTGGCCGAGCAGCGTCACGTCCGCCCCGTAGCGCGCCGCCTGGGTGCGATCGACGGCGAGCTCCCACTCGACGCCGGGCAGCGGGCGCGTGTCGGCGACGTCGACGAATCCGCCGAGCCGCTCCATCTCGGCGCGCACGGTCTCGACCGCCGAAGCGAGCTCGCCGCTCCCGTCGCGGCCCGTGACCCGCAGCTCGACGGGCTTGCCCTGCGCGGGTCCGCCCTCCTGCTCGCGGACCTCGAGGCGGATGCCGGGGATGTCGGCGGTGCGCGCGCGGATGTCGGCGAGGATCTCGGCGGCGGGCGGGCGCACGTCCCAGTCGCGCAGGTCGAGCTGGATCACGCCGATCACGTCCTCGCCGAGCTGGCGCCCCCCGCCGGCGCCGCCGATGGTGCGGGCGTAGACGTGCTCCAAGGCCGGCAATTCCAGCACGCGCTGCTCGACCCGGCGGACGAGCGCGTCCTTCTCCCAGATCGAGAGGTTGCCGCGGGCCTGGACCTGGATCTGCGCGAAGTCGGGCTCCACCGACGGGAAGAACTCGACGCCGCGGCCGAAGGCGCCGTAGGCGGCGATCGCGCCGACCAGGAGCGCGAAGGCGCACGCCAGCGTCAGCGCCGGCCGGCGCACGGCGGCGCGCAGGGTGCGCAGGTAGGCGCCGGTGCCGCCGCCGATCGCCTCCAGATCCCCGCTCTCGGCCGCGCGCAGGGCCGCGAGCTGGCGCGCGCTCTGGGCGCCGGGACGTCCGAAGACGCCGCCGAGCACGGGGATGAACACGAGCGCCATGGCGAGCGAGGCGGCGAGCGTCAGGATCACCGTGATCGGCAGGAACTTCATGAACTCGCCGACGACCCCGCCCCAGAACAGCAGCGGCACGAACACCGCGAGCGTCGTCGCGGTGGACGAGACGATCGGCCAGGCCATGCGCTTGGCGGCCTCCGCATAGGCCGCGCGCGGCTCGGCGCCCTCCGCCATGCGCCGGTCCGCGAGCTCCGTCGTCACGATGGCGCCGTCGACGAGCATGCCGACGACGAGGATGAGCGAGAACAGGACGACGATGTTGAGCGTGTAGCCGAGGAAATAGAGCGCCACGATGCCGGCGAGGAACGCGCCCGGGATCGACAGGCCCACCAGGAAGGCGGTGCGCAGGCCGAGCGTCGCGATGATGACGATCATGACGATGACGATCGCCGAGAGCACGTTGTTCTGCAGGTCGCCGAGCATGGTGCGGATCTGCTCGCTCTCGTCCTGCAGGTAGGAGACCGACAGCGCCGCCGGCCAGCCCTCCCGGCGCTCGGCGACGAGCGCGCGGACGTCCTCCACCGTCTCGATGATGTTGGCGCCGATGCGCTTCTTCACCTCGAGCGCCACCGCGGCCTGTCCGTCGATGCGCGCGAAGCCCTGCGGGTCGCGGAAGGTTCGCCGCGGCACGGCGACGTCGGCGAAGGTCACGACCGTGTCGCCCACCACCTTCACCGGCAGCGAGAGCACGTCCTCGATGTCCTCGATGACGCCGGGCACCTTCAGCACGATGCGCCCCGCGCTCGTCTCCAGCGCCCCCGCGGCGATGAGCCGGTTGTTGCGCTGGATCTGCTGGACGAGCCCCTCGAACGAGAGCCCGTAGGTCTCGAGCGTGACGGGATCGATGAGGATCTCCAGCAACTCCTCGCGGTCCCCACCGATGTCGACCTCGAGCACGCCGGCGAGGCCCTCGATGCGGTCCTGGAGGTCGTTGGCGATGGAGACGAGGGCGCGCTCCGGCAGCGGGCCCGAGAGGACGATCGTCAGGATCGGGAACAGCGCGACGTTGACCTCCTGCACGACCGGCTCCTCCGCGCCGGCGGGGAGCTCCGGCCGGGCGCGGTCGACGGCCTCCCGCACGGCGTCGAGCGCCTCGTCGGGGTTTCCGCCGGCCTCGAACTCGAGCTGGACGGAGGCGTAGCCCTCCGCCGCCGTGGCGCTCATTTCGTCGAGCCCCTCGATCGACTGGAGCTCGCTCTCGAGCGGACGCAGCAGCAGCCGCTCGGCGTCCTCGGGCGCGATGCCCTCGTAGGCCACCGAGACGTAGACGATCGGGATCGGCACGTCCGGCGAGCTCTCCTTGGGGATCGCCACGTACGACACCGCCCCCACCACGAGGACGAGGACGAGGAGCATCACCACGGTGCGGGTGCGCGAGAAGGCGGCGTCGACGATCGCGTTCATCGCGCGGCCTCCGCGGGGGGGGCCGGCTCCGGCGCGAGGGGCGGCGCCTGCGGTGTCGGGACGTCGCCGAGCGGCAGCGCATCCTGCGGCAGCGAGGCGCCCGGCTGCTCCACCAAGTCGATCTCCTGCGCCGCGACGGCGCGCACGCGCTCGCCCTCGACGACGAAGCCTTGGCCCACCGTGATCAGCGCGATCTCGTCGGGGAGCCCCGAGACGTAGACCCCTTGCGCCCGCGCCTGCACGATGTCGACGACGTGGAAGGCGACGACGCCCTCCTCGCCGACGGTCTTCACCCCGAGCCGCCCCTCGCTCGACAGCGAAAGCAGCGCCGGCGAGAAGAAATGGGCGGGCACCTGCTCGATCGGGATGCGCGTCTCGGCGCTGATGCCGGACGGCACGGACCCGTCGGGGTTCGGCACACGGATCTCGACCCGGAACGTGCGCGTCTCGCGATCGGCGGCGGCGGACACGTAGGAGACGACGCCCTCCGCGGTCTCGCCGGTGACGAAGCGCACCTGCGCCGGGCGGTCGACGGCGACGTCGCCGATGCTCTGCTGGGGCACGTCGATGGCGACGACGAGCGGGTCGTTGTCGATGAGCGTCGCGACGGGGGCGTTCACCGTCACGAACTCGCCCTCGTCGATCGCGACCTCGTTGACGATGCCGGCGAAGGGCGCCTCGATCGTCAGGTTCTCGATCTCGCGGGCGATGCGCTCGAGCGAGGCGCGGGCGGACTGCAGCGCCGTGAAGCGCTCGCGCAGCTGCGCCTGGGTGGTGACGCCGCGGTCCTCGAGCTCGAGGAAGGCGTCGTAGTCGGCCTGCGCCTGGTCGACGAGCGCCTGCGCCTCGTCGCGCCGCGCCGGAAGGTCGCCGGCGTCGATGCGCGCGACGACCGCGCCTTCCTCCACCCTCGTGCCCTCCGGCGCCGCGATCTCCGCGAGCCGCCCGGCGACCTCCGCGCGCAGCGTCACCGTCCGGTCGGGCAGGACCTCGCCCTGGTTGAGGAGCGCGCGGGTGACGGGCTCCGCCCGCGAGCGGCGCACCTCGACCGGGAAGGGCTCGCGCGCGGCCCCGGGCGCGACCGGCTCGGGCCTCGGCTCGGCGTCGCCCAGGAGATAGCCGGAGGCGATCCAGGCGACGAGGGCGACGGCGACGGCCGCCGCGATGAGGGTCGACTTGCTCATGAACGGGTCCGGGACGTGTGCGGCGCGGGGTGCGGCAGGGTCTGGCGGGGGCGGGCGGGGTCGAGTCCGGGCGGTCCCCGATGGCGCCCCCGCACGAGGGGACGAGGAGACGACGGTGCGCCCCCACCCGCGGTTCCATGGCGATCTCGTCGCGGCCCGCGTCGGGGGCCCGCCGCGACGCCCGGTTCCTTCCCGCTGGTGTGGAAGGTGGCTCCGAAGGGGCCGGATCGGGCGCGTCGTGCAGCGCTCGACGAACGCGGGTCACGACGATTTGTGGCGCCACCGCATTCACGCCGCGACCGCCCGCACGCAGCACACCCCCGACCCCTCTCCCTCGTCGGGAGGGAGAGGGGGGACCGGCGGCGGCCATCATCCGCCTCGTCGCCGGGCCGCCCCACCCGCCACCTCACGAAATGTTGCCGCCTCGCAACACATCCCCCCGAACGCGCATCACCCCGCTCCCCGCCGGGCCCCGCGCCGCGATCCCGCCACTTTCCGGGAGCATCTTCACGCTCGTCACAAACGCACGTCTTCTCAAGGGTTTAGCCGCTGCCCCGCGCGGTCCGGCGTCCGCGCGCCAGCCTTCGGGGTAACCGTCCGGTGACGCCTTCTGCGGCATGCAGGGAGCGTGGCGGTTCTTGGCGGGGGCGCCCGGCCTTGCGTATGAGAGGCATGCCGCCGGCACCGCGTCTGAGCGCGGGGCCGGGACGGCTGGCGAGACGGCGTTCGTGGGAAGGAACGAGGGCGATGACCGAGCGGGTGTACGACAAGTCGAAGCTGCCGAGCCGGCACGTCACGGAGGGGCCCGCCCGGGCGCCCCACCGCTCGTACTACTACGCCATGGGGCTCACCGAGAAGCAGATCCACCAGCCCTTCGTCGGCGTCGCCACCTGCTGGAACGAGGCCGCGCCCTGCAACATCGCCCTCATGCGCCAGGCGCAGGCGGTGAAGAAGGGCGTCGCCGCCCAGGGCGGCACGCCGCGCGAGTTCTGCACCATCACCGTCACCGACGGCATCGCCATGGGCCACGAGGGCATGCGCTCCTCGCTCCCGTCCCGCGACGTGATCGCGGATTCGGTGGAGCTGACCATGCGCGGGCACGGCTACGACGCGCTCGTGGGGCTGGCGGGCTGCGACAAGTCGCTGCCGGGCATGATGATGGCCATGGTGCGCCTCAACGTGCCCTCCGTCTTCATCTACGGTGGCTCGATCCTGCCGGGCTCGTTCCGCGGCCAGCCGGTAACCGTGCAGGACGTGTTCGAGGCGGTGGGCAAGCACTCCGTCGGGGCCATGTCGGACGCCGACCTCGCCGAGCTCGAGAAGGCCGCCTGCCCGTCGGCCGGCGCCTGCGGCGCGCAGTTCACGGCCAACACGATGGCGACCGTCTCCGAGGCGATCGGGCTCGCGCTGCCGTACTCCGCCGGCGCGCCCGCGCCCTACGAGATCCGCGACCAGTTCTGCATGACCGCGGGCGAGATGGTGATGGAGCTCGTGGCGCGGAACATCCGCCCGCGCGACATCGTCACCCGCAAGGCGCTGGAGAACGCCGCCGTCGTCGTCGCCGCCTCGGGCGGCTCGACCAACGCCGCGCTCCACCTGCCGGCGATCGCCCACGAGTGCGGCATCGACTTCGACCTGTTCGACGTCGCCGAGATCTTCAAGCGCACGCCCTACATCGCCGACCTCAAGCCCGGCGGGCGCTACGTCGCCAAGGACCTGTTCGAGGTGGGCGGCATCCCGCTCCTGATGAAGACGCTGCTCGACCACGGCTTCATGCACGGCGACTGCCTCACGGTCACGGGCCGCACCATGGCCGAGAACATGGCCTCGGTGAAGTGGAACCCCGACCAGGACGTGGTGCGCCCGGCCGACAAGCCGATCACGGTCACCGGCGGCGTCGTTGGGCTCAAGGGCAACCTCGCGCCCGAGGGCGCGATCGTGAAGGTCGCCGGCATGCCGCCGGAGAAGCAGGTGTTCAAGGGCCCCGCCCGCGTGTTCGACGGCGAGGAGGCGTGCTTCGCCGCCGTGCGCGACCGGAAGTACCGGGAGGGCGAGGTGCTCGTCATCCGCTACGAGGGTCCCAAGGGCGGCCCCGGCATGCGCGAGATGCTCTCGACCACCGCCGCGCTCTACGGCCAGGGCATGGGCGACAAGGTGGCGCTGATCACCGACGGGCGCTTCTCGGGCGCGACGCGCGGCTTCTGCATCGGCCACGTCGGGCCGGAAGCCGCCGTGGGTGGGCCGATCGGCCTCCTGCAGGACGGCGACATCATCGAGATGGACGCGATCAACGGGGTGCTGGCGGTGCACGTCTCCGACGAGGAGCTCGACCGCCGCCGGCAGGCCTGGCAGCCGCGCGAGACGAGCTACGGCTCCGGCGTGGTGTGGAAATTCGCCCAGACGGTCGGCCCCGCCCGCTACGGCGCGGTGACCCATCCGGGCGCCAAGGGCGAAAAGCAGTGCTATGCGGATCTCTAGCGCGACATCCCTGGCCGCGGCGGCGGTGCTCGGCCTGACCCTGCTCGCGGCCCCTGCGGGGGCCGTGGACGGGGCGGGCGTCGAGGCGGCGTCGCCGTGGGATTCCGTCCACGACGCGCTGCGCTCGGGCATGCGCGACTACAACGCCGGCGACAAGCTCGCCGCGGTGCGCGCGCTCGAGTACGCCGCGGTGCAGGGCGACGCGCTCGCACGCTGGAAGCTCGGGCGCATGTACGCCGCCGGCGACGGCGTCCCCCACGACGACCTCAAGGCCTTCGAGTACTTCTCCAAGATCGTCGACAATCACGCGGACCAGGCGTCGGACGCCATGGCGGCAGGTGTGGTCGCGAACGCCTTCGTCTCGCTCGGCGCCTACTTTCTCGAGGGCATCCCCGGGACCTATGTGCGCCAGAACGCGTCGCGCGCGCACGAGATGTTCTTCTACGCCGCCTCCTGGTTCGGCGACGCGGACGCCCAGTACAATCTCGCGCGGCTCTACCTCGACGGCAACGGCGTGCCCATCGACGCCCGCACGGCCGCGCGCTGGCTCAACAGCGCCGCCGAGAAGGGCCACGTCGCCGCGCAGGCGGTGCTTGGCCACATGCTCGTCGCGGGGGACGGAGTTCCCCGCCAGCGGCCGTTGGGCCTGATGTGGCTCACCCTGGCGCGGGACGCCTCCGATCCGGTCCGCGACGCCTGGATCGCCGATCTCTACGACAGCGCCGTCGCCGGCGCGAGCGCCAGCGACCGCCAGGGAGCGCTCGCCTATCTCGAGCGCCACCTCCAGACCGACCGCTGAGGCCGGCATCGCCTCCACCCGCCTCCTCCCCGCAGGGGAGGACGACGGCCGAAGGCCGGAGGGTGGGGAGGTCGGCGATACGGCTCGCCTTGCTCTCGAACGGCCCCACCGCCCGCGCTGCGCGCGGACTCCTCCCCTCCGGGGAGGACGTGCGCTGTGTGTTCGGACCGGATATATCCCTGACGGAATGGACCGGTTGAGTGGTTGACAGTT
>NZ_JBQTCJ010000080.1:0-20788 GCF_052380005.1 Salinarimonas sp. NSM | reverse complement strand
CGGCGATGTCGCGCGGCGCGGGCGCGGCCACGATCCGCGACGGCTCGGCGAAGAGCGGGGCCGGGTGGCGCGCCGTCTGGAAGGCGAGCGCGTTCAAGGTGATGTAGCCGGCGACCGACGCGAACAGCGCGCCGGCGACGAGCCGTCCGGGCCGCGCCAGGAGCCGGCGCGCCACCGCCGCCAGCGGCGAGCGCCGGTCTCGTGCCTCGGAGCCGGTCGCGCGCCGCCGCACGGGCGCGCTCCTCATCGTGATGTCGCGTCCGGAACGGGCCGCCATGACCTCAGGCACTGCGCTTCAGCTCCTCGTCTCGAGTTTCCTGGTTCGCTCCCGCGATCGCGGGGTGCGGCACGCCCGCGTGCGCGGCGTCCTCGCCGCCGGGGCTGCGCCCGCGGGCGCGGACCGTGATCGGGATCGGCGCGGAGGCCGGGCCGCCCTCGCCGCCGGACTTGGCGCAGCGCCCGAACAGCGGCAGCTCCACGGTCACCGTCATGCCTTCGCCCGGCGCGCTGTCGATGGCGAGCGCACCGCCGTGAAGCCCGACGAGCCCGCGCACGACCGACAGTCCCAGCCCGGTGCCCTCGTGAGGGCGATCATAGGCGGCGTGGACCTGGAAGAACGGATCGCCGAGCTTGGCGAGGGCGGCCTCGGGCACGCCGATGCCGGTGTCGGAGACGACGATCGCCATCATGCCCGCCCGGCGCCTGACCGCGACGTGGACCCGCCCGCCGGACGGCGTGAACTTCACCGCGTTCGAGACGAGGTTGATGAGGATCTGCCGGCAGGCGCGCCGATCCGCCACGAGCTCGGGCATGCCCGGCTCGACGGTCGCCCCCAGGCGCACGCCCGCGGCCTCGGCCTTGAGCCGCATCAGGTCGATGCAGCCCTCCACGAGGGGTGCGACGTCGAAGGGGGCGGGCGCGAACTCGAAGTTCCCGGTCTCGATCTGCGACATGTCGAGGAGGGAGTTGACCACCTCGAGCAGGTGATGGCCCGAATCGTGGATGATCTTGGCGTAGCTGCGGCGCTGCTCGGGGCCCACGCCGGCCATCGTGTCGGTCGAGAGGATCTCCGAGAAGCCGATGATGGCGTTGAGCGGCGTGCGCAGCTCGTGGCTGACCGTGGCGAGGAAGCGCGCCTTCACGGCACCCGCCCGCTCGGCCTCGGCGCGGGCGCGCTCGAGGTCGCACTCGTGGCTCTTCTGGGCCGTGACGTCGCGCAGGATCGAGACGACCTTCGCGCGATCGTCCGCCGTCTCGATCCTGTAGGCCCGCATCTCCGTCCAGACGACCCGCCCGGCCTCGCCGGCGAGCGCGTCGCCGTAATGCAGCCGGAACTGGGCGGTGACCGGCGCGGTGCCCGCGGCGGCGTCGCTCAGCGCCTTGAGGTAGGCCGGTCGGTCCTGGACGTGGACGCGTGAGAACAGCCCGCGATCCTCCAGCGCGGCGGAGGGCGCGCCGACGAGCTTCATCGCCGCCGCGCTGGCGGAGAGCACGTGGCCGTGCGCGTCGTGCCAGACGACGAGGTCGTCGATCACCTGGAGCAGCGACCGATCGCGTGCGTCGCGCCGGCGCAGCGCATCGGCGCTGGCGTCGCGTGCCCGCGAGACCGCGAGCACGAGCGAGCCGGCATGCGCGATGGCGAAGAGGGCGAAGATCGGCGCCGACAGCGTCGCCGGCCAGGGGATCGTGTGCAGCGGCGCGCCCATGGCGTCGAGCACCGCGAGCGCGATCACCGCGAGGGTCGCGACGATCGTCGCGCTCACCGCGGCCCGCCGCGAGCCGGTGACGAGCGCCTCGAGCGGCACAGCGACGAGCCAGATCGTCGCCGCCGAGGCGAGTCCGCCCGAGGCGTTGGCGAAGCAGACGATCAGACCGGCGAAGCCGGCGGCGGAGATGGTGTGGGCCAGCGTCAGGCGCCCGGTGCGGGCGAGCGCAACGCCGGCGAGGAGCGGCGAGGCCAGGAAGAGGAAGGCCACGTATTCCTGGACCGAGGCCGGCCCGCGCAGGGCGAGGTAGATCGGCGCGAAGACGAGCGCGGCGGCGCCCATGAGGATGCGCGAGACGATGAACCGGGCGTGCCGATCGCGCTCGGACGCGTCGCCGCGAGCCCGCTCGTGCACGAGCTCGCCCAGGCGCGCCTCTATCGTTCGAACGCTGATGGACCCGAACACGTCCGCCCAACACGGCGCTTGCGCCGCTCCCTGTCCTCGTTGCCGGGGACTGTCGCAGCCCCCGCTTAAACGAAACCTAAGGCGAACGGGTCCGACACCGGGCGGGTCGGCGGTATGCCGAACGCGTGGTTAATGCGCCCGCGGCGCGCCGTCCCGCCATCGCACGCCGGCGAGAGCCAGCGGGAGGAGATCGCGCTCGCGGAACGATCGGGGGCGTTCACCATGTCGACCGACGGCGGCGGGGTCGCAACACTCTCTTCACCCGCGCGAGGCCAACCAGGGACCGACAGCCGGGGACGACAGCAGGGGATCCATTGGCCATGCCGCTCGTGCGCGCGCTCGCCGTCGTCGCGACGATCTTCTGGTTCTCGCCGGTGCGCGAGGACGGCGCGGGCACGGCCGTCGCGCCATCGGTCCCGCGTGGCGCGCCGATCGCCGCGGGGACCGCGCCGGCACCCGCCCCGCCCGTCGAGACGGTCCTCGATCGGCACTCCCTCGCCGGCTTGATCGCGGAGGCCGGAGACGACGCCGCGCGGGCGCAGGCCCTTTGGCAATCGCTTCCGGAGGACGCCCGATCCGCGCTCGCCAGGCGAATCGCCGACGAGCTCGCCGGGTCGGCGACCGATTGAGGCGATTCGGGGCATCCCGCGCGTCCGCCTCTTGATTCCGGAAAAACGCTAGGCTAGCTTCCGTTCCGCCGAGACGAAGGCGTATGCCGTGGCCCAAAAAAAGAGGGCCGCGAAGTGCGGCCCTGAGTCTAGGGAGGAAACGCCCAAGAAGGGAGCCCGTATCCGGGCTACGTGGAGCTGCATGCCGGCAACGCCACGTTTTGAATGGTAGCGCATGCCCATTCTGGCGGCAAGATGCTCGCGGTCGATTTCGACGGTGGGCCACAGCGTATTGGCAAAACCGATTCAAGCTGTTGCTTCCCGGCAACTATCATACCCCGCAGCGCGTCGCGGATCGTTCAGGGTCCGCACCATCGGCATCGGCCCTGCCGGAACGCCCATGGGCAGGCGCATCGACGTGATCGGGCTCGGCGAGACGGCGACGCCGGTCCAGGCTCGCGGCCGGGCGGCGCCGACCCCGGTCGCAGTCTCGGTTTCGGACGCGGCGTGATCAGCCGACGATCCATGCCACCAGGACAGGCGCCGCGACGGCGGTGACGAGTCCGTTGAGGGCCATCGCCAGGCCCGCGAACATGCCGGCGACGGGGTTCACCTGCAGCGCCCGCGCAGTGCCGATGCCGTGGGCGGCGAGGCCGACGGCGAAGCCGCGGGCGCGCCAGTCCTTCACGCGCAGGAGGTTCAGCGTCGGCGTCACCAGCGCCGCGCCGGTGATGCCGGTGGCGATGACGAGGACCGCCGTCAGCTCCGGCACGCCGCCGATCTCGCGGGCGACGCCCATCGCGATCGGCGCCGTCACCGATTTCGGCGCCAGCGACGCGACGAGCGCACCGTCGAGGCCGACCGCCAGCGCGAGCCCGACCGCGCTCGCGATCCCCACCACCGCTCCGACGACTAGCGCCGCGAGGAGCGGCACGAGGTTCGCCCGGATCTCGGCGCGGTGGCGCACGATGGGGATCGCCAGCGCCACCGTGGCCGGGCCGAGCAGCACGTGCACGAACTGCGCGCCCTCGAAGTAGGTCTCGTAGGACGTACCCGTCGCGATCAGAACCGCGCCGAGCGCAACGATGGCGATCAGCACCGGGTTGACGAAGGAGTTGCGGCGCGACCACGCGGAGAGCTGGTCCGCGACGAGGTAGACCGAGAGGGTCAGCGCCAGCCAGAACAGCGGCGACGTCGCGAGGTAGACCCAGAACTCGGCGGCACCCTCGGGAAGCGGCGCGGGGCTCATCGCGGCGCCTCCGCGCTCGGCCGCGCGAGGAGCGCGAACACGCCCGCCGTGACCGCCATCGTCACCAGCGTCGAGACGACGAGGACCGCGACGAGCCCGACCAGCTCCGCCCGCAGCAGATCGAGGTGCTGCAGCACGCCGACGCCGGCCGGCACGAAGAGCAGGCTCAGGTGCCGCAGCAGCGCGTCCGCCGTCGGCTCGACGACGCGCAGGAGCGCTGGGAACGCGATCGCGAGCAGCGCCAACGCGGCGAGACCGACGACGGGCCCCGGCGTCGGCAGCCCCGCGAGCCGCGCCGCCGCCTCCCCGGCGAACTGGAACAGGACGATGACGACGAATCCGTGCAGCATGGAAGCCTCCGTGACCGGCGTCCATAGGAGCACGATGCGGGCCGCGTCCGCCACCTCCGCGCAGGGGAGACGAAGGGTGGGAGGACGGGGGCCAGCTCGCTCGCCAGGATGTCGAACGGCCCCACCGCCCGAGCGTGCCGCGCGGACTCCGCCCCTCCGAGGCCCCCTCCGGGGAGGATCCGGGTGGCGCCTGCGTCGTCCCGTTCAGCGCGCCGCGAAACGCGCGAAGTCAGCCACCACGCGCTCGTAGACCGCGCGCTTGAAAGGGATGATCAGCTCCGGCAGCCGCTCCAGGCGCTCCCAGCGCCAGGCCTCGAACTCGGGCTTGTGCCCGGCGGGGCTGCCGATGTCGATCTCGCTGTCGTCGCCCTCGAAGCGGAAGGCGAACCAGCGCTGCGTCTGGCCGCGCCACTTGCCCTTCCAGGCCTGGGCGGCGACCGTGCCGGGAAGGTCGTAGGCATACCAGTCCGCGGCCTCGCCGAGCAGGCTCGCGCTGGTGACGTTCGTCTCCTCGTGGAGCTCGCGCCGGGCCGCGGCGAGCGGGTCCTCACCCGGATCGATGCCGCCCTGCGGCATCTGCCAGACGAAGGGGCCGTCGACGTGCTCGGGGCCGGACTCGGGAAGACGCTTGCCGACGAAGACGAGGCCATCGCGGTTGAACAGCGCGACCCCGACGCAAGGGCGGTAGGGCGGCAGATTCTTCGTCATCGTATGCTCCGATCGGTCAGCCGCCCGGCGTCGCCAGCGCGGCGGAGACCGGCACGAGCCGCACGCCGCGCTGCTCGGCCTGCGCGGCCCAGGCCGCGATGCGCTCGACCGTCATCGGCAGCGCGCTCGCTGTCGCCACCGCGATGCCGCGCTCGCGCGCCAGCCGCTCGAGCCGGGCGAGCTCCGCGTCGATGCGGTCGGGATCGGGGACCGTGTCGAGCACCACGTCGCCGACCGCGAGCGGCATGCCGGCCTCGGCGGCCAGCGCCGGCGCACGGCTGCGCGAGGAGGTCCCGTCGTCGACGTAGGCGAGCCCGCGTCCGCCGATCTCGGCGAGGATCGGCTGGAGGCTCGCCGCGTCGCCGGTGAGCTTCGCGCCCATGAAGTTGACGACGCCGACATAGCCGGTGAAGCGGCCCATCACCCAGTGCAGCCGGTCGCGGTTGTCCTCGACAGACGCCTCGGTGGTGAGCGTGTGCGGACCCGGATCGCTGCGGGGATAGTCGAAGGGCTCCATCGGCACCTGCAGGAAGACCTCGTGCCCGTCCTCGCGCGCGCGCGCCACGTGCCGGTCGAGATCCCCTCCGTAGGGCGCGAAGGCGAGGCTCACGTCCGGCGGCAGGCGATCGACGGCGCGGGTGGTTCCCGATTGGCTGATGCCGAGGCCCGTCACCAGGATCGCGACGCGGGCGCTCTCGGAGAGGCTCATCGGCGTCGGCGGTCGGGCGTAGATCCGCGCGGACGTCGCCCCGTCCTCCCCGACGCGAGGCAGGAGGCCGTAGCGGGTGCGCTCGACGAGGCGCGGGTCCGGCGCCGGCGCGAGCTCGCCCGCCGGCACCGCGCCGGACGGGGCCGGAGGGGTTCCCTCCGCCTGCGGCACCTGGATGATCAGCGCCCCGGGCTGCCCCGCACCGCCGGGGCGCGTCACCGAGACGCCGGACTCGCGCTCGAGCTCGGCGGCGGTGGTGCCCGCGCCGGAACCCGGGGGAAGCATGTCCTGGATGAGGGCGAGGCCGCTCTGCGGCGCGGTGCCGCTCGCAGGGTCGGCCGGCACGGGTGCGGCGGACGGCGCCCCCTCGCGGATCTGGACGACGACCTGCGGGTCCCCGCCGGAGGGATCGTCGACGAGCGCGAGATAGCCGCCGATCAACGCCGCGAGCGTCATCGCCACGCCGGATGCGATGCGCCCGAGCGGCAGCCGTGCCAGCAGCGAGGGGCCGCGCGGCTTGCGCTCGGTGCCGAGCGGTGTCGTCAGGTCGTCGGACGCGCTGGACACGTGCCCCGTCTCCGATCCTCGTCGCCGTGCCACCACGAATCTCATCCGCGCCGAATCACGACGGCCCGCCTCCAATGTCGAGCATCGGAGGCGGGCCGTCGAGTACCAGGTCCGGTCTCAGGCCGCGTAAGAAGTCGCCCGGGTGCCCCGCGGCCGGGCCGCGGCGCCTTTCACAGCCTCAGTTCGGGACCGTCTCGGCCGGGGGAGCGGGCCGGGCGGCGGAATCGACCCGCTCGCCGCGCAGCAGCGCGAGGGCGGCGGCGATCTGCACGTCGTCCGCCGGGTCCGGCGGGACGTAGGCGGAGGACGCCGTGCGCTCCTCCTCGCCGTTGGCGAGATGGCCGCGCAGGCCGGCCTCGCCCTCCACCGAGTCGCGTCCCTGGAGCTCCTCCGGGACCTCCGGCAGGACGACGATGTTGGGCTCGATGCCGCGCGCCTGGATCGAGGTGCCGCTCGGCGTGTAGTAGCGCGCGGTCGTCAGGCGCAGCGCGCCAGAGCCGCCGAGCGGGATGATCGTCTGCACCGATCCCTTGCCGAAGGAGCGCGTGCCGAGCACGGTCGCACGCTCCAGATCCTGGAGGGCGCCGGCGACGATCTCCGACGCCGAGGCGGAGCCGCCGTTGATGAGGACCACCACGGGCTTGCCGTCGGTCAGGTCCCCGGACCGGGCATTGAAGCGCTGCGTCTCCGAGGCGTTGCGGCCACGGGTCGAGACGATCTCGCCGCCGTCGAGGAAGGCGTCCGACACGTCGATCGCCTGGTCGAGAAGTCCGCCCGGATTGTTGCGCAGGTCGAGCACGAAGCCCTTGAGGCGCTCCTCGCCGATCTCGTCGGTCAGCTCGGCGATGGCGCGCTCGAGGTTGGGGGAGGTCTGCTCGTTGAATTGGGTGATACGGACGTAGCCGATGTCGTCCTCGACGCGCCAGCGCACCGGGCGCACGCGAATCACGTCGCGGGTGATCGAGACTTCGATCGGCTCGACGCCGCCGCCGCGCCGGATGCGCAGCTCCACCGCCGAATTGACCGGGCCGCGCATGCGGTCCACGGCCTGGTTGAGCGTGAGGCCCTGGACCTCCTCGCCGTCGATGTGGGTGATCAGGTCGTTGGCGAGCACGCCCGCCTTGGCGGCCGGGGTGTCCTCGATCGGGCTCACCACCTTGACGAGCCCGTCCTCCATCGTGACCTCGATCCCGAGCCCGCCGAACTCGCCGCGGGTCTGCACCTGCATGTCGCGGAAGCTCTTGGGGTCGAGATAGCTCGAATGCGGATCGAGCGAGGTGAGCATGCCGTTGATGGCCGCCTCGACGAGCGCCGCGTCCTCGGGGGCCTCCACGTAGTCGGTGCGGACCTTCTCGAAGACGTCGCCGAACAGGCTGAGCTGACGGTAGGTCTCCGCGGAGGCCGCGATCGCGCTCGTGCCCGAGAGGAGCTGCGGCTGCGACACCACGGTCGCCGCGCCGGCTCCCATGGCCGCGCCGATCATCAGAAGTGAAAGCTTGCGCATTATCCGCGAACCTCTTCGCCTTCGGTTTCCTGCCACCAGGGAGACGGGTCGATCGACCCGCCGTCCTTCTTGAACTCGACGTACAGAACCGGATCCGTCGTCTCGACCGCGCCGGCGGCCGGCGAGAGCGCGGACGTCGCGCCCATCGTCCCGATCGGCTCGCCCGCGAGCACGAACTGGCCGACCTCCACCGTGATCGTCTCCATTCCCGCGAGCAAGAGATAGTAGCCCTCGCCAGCGTTGATGATCAAGAGACGCTCGAACGAGCGGAACGGCCCGGCGAAGGCCACCCACCCGTCCGCAGGCGCGCTGACGATCTCACCGGGTCGTGTCGAAAGTGAGATTCCGCGCGTGCGCCCGCCATAGCCGTCGGGTGCGCCGAATGCGCGCAGCGTCTCTCCCGCGACCGGACGCGGCAGCAGGCCGCGCGCCTCCTCGAAGGGCAGCGCCGGCGCCAGCCGGGCGGGATCGCGGAACGCGGCCGCCTCGAAGCGTGCACGGGTGCGTGCCACCCGCGCCTCGCCAGCCGCGCGGGCGGAGGCGGCCGCCTCGCGGGCCGCCGTGATCTCGCGCTCCATGCCGGCGATCAACTCTTCGAGAGTGGCCGCCCGCTCCGCCAGCCCGGCCGCGCGGGCGCGCTCGGCCGCGGCGTTCTCACGCGCGGCGGCGAGCCGCGCCTGGCGGGCGTCGACGAGGGCGGTGAGCCGCCTGCGCTCGCCGGCCAGGGTCTCGAGCTCGGCGGCGAGCGTCGCGCGGTCGGTGGCGATCGCCTCGCGCAGGCGAACCAGCTCGGAGAGGTCGGCGGCGAGCGCCTCGGTTTCGGCGCGCAGCTCGGGGACGACGGAACCCAGCAGCATGGAGGTGCGCACGGCGGCGAGTATGTCCTCCGGCCGGACCAGCACCGCGGGCGGTGGCCGGCGGCCCATGCGCTGGAGCGCGGCGAGCACCTCGACGATCACGTCGCGCCGGCTCTCGAGCGAGCGGCGAATCGCCGCCTCCGAGCCGAGCAGCACCGAAAGCCGCTCCTCGAGCTCCCCCGCCCGGGTCTCCAGCGTACGGATGCGCGCGGTCGTGTCGATCAGCGCCTGCGCGAGGCGAGCGCGGTCCTCGCCGAGCCGGGCGATCTCCTCCTCGAGCGCCCGCCGCTGCGAGGCCGCGCCGTCGAGCGCGGAGCGCAGCGCCTCGAGCTCGGCCGCGCGTGCATCACGCTCGGCCTGCGTCTCGTCGGCCCGCTCCTCGAGTGCGCCGGGATCGACGCCGGATGCCTCGGGTGGCGCCTCGGGAGCCTGCGCGCGGCCGTCGCCGGCGAGGACGAGCCCGGCGGCGAGGGCGGCCGCGAGCGCTGCCGCACCGAGCCGAAGGGTCCGGCGCGGCGTCTTCGCGAACGTCTCGCCGATGGCTCGCGCCGGTGGCGCGCGCGTGGTCATCAGTCGCCCCCGCGGTGATACGGATGGCCGGACAGGATGGTGAGCGCCCGGTAGAGCTGCTCGGCGACGAGGCCGCGCACGATCTGGTGGGGAACGGTCAGCGCCCCGAACGACAGCACGAGGTCCGCCCGCGCGCGAACCGCGTCGTCGAGCCCGTCGGGTCCACCCACGACGAAGGTCGTGGACGGTCGCCCCGCGTCGCGCCAGCCGCCGAGGCGGTTCGCGAAGCCGGGGCTGTCGAGCGTGCGGCCGCGCTCGTCGAGCACGACGAGCGCGCCGTCGGGAATCCGCGAGGCGAGCGCGACCGCCTCCTCGGCGCGCCGATCCGCATCGCGGCGCGCGCGCGACTCGGGCAGCTCGGTGACCTCGGGTCCCGAGAAGCCCAGCGGGCGCGCGAGCGCACGGGCCCGCTCGACGTAGCGGTCCGCGAGCGCGCGCTCGGGGCCGGCCTTGAGCCGGCCGATCGCGACGAGCGCGAGCCGCACCTGCGCTCAGCCGTCGATGCGCTCGGCCGGCCGGTCCGCGCCCCACATCTTCTCGAGATTGTAGAAGGAGCGGACCTCGGGGCGGAACACGTGCACGATCACGTCGCCGGCGTCGATCAGCACCCAGTCGCACGCGGGCATGCCCTCGACACGCGGCGTGCCGAGGCGGTTGTCCTTGAGCGTCTGGATGATGCGGTCGGCGATCGCGTTCACGTGACGATCCGAGCGGCCCGTGGCCACCAGCATCGTGTCGGCGACCGACGTCTTGCCGACGAGGTCGATCTCGACGACGTCCTCGGCCTTCATGTCGTCGAGACACGTGCGGGCCACGGACAGGATTTCCCCATCTGCCGAGGCGGAAACCTCGGGACGGGCGGGAAGCGGCGCGGTTTCCGCTTCGCGCGGAGACACTTGAGCCAGCGTCATGTCCTCTCTGCGTTCGCGACGGCAGGAATTGCCGCCGCCCTCAAGATGCGCCTCCGAGCCCCGGATTTCAACGACGATCTCGGACGTCGTCGCCGCGCGCCGCGGCCGCCATATATAATGAGTGGATCCGTGCGCCCGATCCCGGCGCCCGAGACGTGTGCCAGACGGGGAGAGGCGACGGCGCCGTCCCGCGGCGCGCGAGCGGCATGTCGATGGGGCGTTGACGCGGGAGGCCTGCGCGACTATACACCCGGCTTCACGGGCGCGCGCCGGTTCCGCGGCGGGTCGCCCATGGGTTCCTGAGACATCAGCCGATCCCTCATGCGCGGGCCGCGACGGCCTCGCCGGTCGGCGCATACGAACGGGGTTCGACAAGCCATGGCCAATACGCCCTCGGCCAAGAAGATGACGCGCAAGATCGCCCGTCGCACGGCGGTCAATCGCATGCGCCGCTCGCGCATGCGCACCTTCATCCGCAAGGTCGAGGAGGCCCTCGGCGCCGGCGATGCCACGCTCGCACGCAACGCCTTCGCCGTGGCGGAGCCGATCATCATGCGGTCCGCCCAGAAGGGCGTCACGCACAAGAACACCGCCGCCCGGAAGGTCTCGCGCCTCGCCAAGCGCGTGAAGGCGCTGGAGGCCGGCGCGAGCGCCTGACCGACGCGAAGCGTCGCCGGCGTGCGAGCGCCGGCCGCGGGGCGCCGAGAGCCTCCCGCCCTGCCCTCTCGATGAGATGCCCGAAAGCCCGGCCCTGCGCCGGGCTTCGTCGTTTCGTGCGCCCCCGCCGCGCTGTTGCGACGACTTAGCGAGACTTGATGCGCAGCTGAAGACGTCCGGACACGCGGAGCGGTCGATTGCGGAACTCGTCATGGTTCTTCTAACGTTCTGCTTGACTCCAGTCCGCGAATTCCGGGTGGAAACCTTCCGTACTCCCAGCCAGAGCGCGCAGACAAACGCTTTAGGCGTCAATATCTTAGGGGGCAAAGCACGGGAGGGTCGGGGCGCCGGGCGACCCGGAGGCGGCAACGGAGCTTCGATGCAATCCAAGCGGCACGCCCCGAATCGCGGCGGAAGCCCCCCTGATCGTCAACAAAAGGTAAAGGAAGACAGCGACTTATAGGCCCCGACGCGGGGGCCACGGGGTCCCTTCGGCCGCCGGCGTCGCATGGACCGACTCCTTTCTGTTGCGCCCCCCGGGGGGGCTGTGTAAGGTCTCAGGACTTCGGGGGCTCCCCGAAGTAACTCTTCAGAAATCCAAGGTTCAGGCTCAGGAGCGGGGGGTCACGCAGTGTCTATCGTCGGCAAAGATACGAACAAGCGCCTGATGATGACGCTCGCTCAGACCACGCACGACGCCCTGTAGCGCGCCCTGGACGACATCCAAAAAGACGAAGACTTTAGGCGTATCGGATCATTCCGAGGCAGCGCAATGGTTTTCCATTGCGCGAGGCGGCAATTACTTGACGGGGCGGGTGGTGTCGGCTTGCGGCGGCGGTCGACATGCTCCAGGGCGCGGAAGAGGAGGGCTGAGATGTTCCATGGGGGCGAGGAGCGCGCGAAGGCACTCGCGGCGGCGATCGGGGCGGAGCCGAGCGCCCGCATGACCTGCGCCGCGGGGGAGCCCACCACGGACGCGCCCCGCGCGACGAGCGGGGCGAGGACGAGCGAGGCGAAGGTGGGCGAGGCGAGCGAAGCTTGGGCGCGCGTGCGCCGGCGCCTGCGCGCGGAGCTCGGCGAGGACGTCTTCACCTCCTGGTTCGCCCGTCTCGAGCTCGAGGTCCTCGGCGACGGCTGCGCCCGCCTGACTGTCCCCACGCGCTTCCTCAAGAGCTGGATCGAGGCGCACTACCTCGACCGCGTGCTCGACATCTATCGCGCCGAGGAGCCCGCGGTGGAGCGCGTCGCGCTCGCCGTGCGCGGCACGACCTCCCGCGACGCCCCCCGGCGGATCGAGCCCGCTCCCGCGACCCGCTCCGACGTCGCGACCCGCCGCGAGGCGCCGGCCGCCGCGGCGCCCGCCGTGTCGCCCCCGACGCAGGCCTTCGCCGGCCCGGCCGACGGCGACATCGCCGGCGCCCCGCTCGATCCACGCCTGACCTTCGAGAGCTTCGTCGTCGGACGCTCGAACGCGCTCGCGCACGCCGCCGGCGACCGCATCGCCCGCCACGACGGCCCCGCGCTCTACAACCCGCTCTACGTCCACGCCGGAGTCGGCCTCGGCAAGACGCACCTGCTCCACGCGATCGGCCACGGCGCGCGCGCCCAGGGCAAGCGGGTGATCTACCTCACCGCCGACCGCTTCATGTACGGCTTCGTTTCGGCCCTGAAGGCGCAGACCTCGCTGGCCTTCAAGGAGAAGCTGCGCGGCATCGACCTCCTGATCATCGACGACGTGCAGTTCATCCAGGGCCGCACCATCCAGCAGGAGTTCGGCCACACGCTGAATGCGCTCATCGACGCCGGCCGCCAGGTGGTGATCGCCGCGGATCGCCCGCCGGCGGACCTCGAGAGCCTCGACGAGCGCGCCCGCTCGCGCCTCGCCGGCGGTCTCGTGGTCGAGGTCGGCAACCTCGACGAGGACCTGCGCCACGCGATCCTCGGTGCGCGCATTGCCGCCGTGCGCCAGGCGCACACCGGGTTCGACGTCGCCCCCGACGTGATCGCCTGGGTCGCCCGCCAGATCACCACCAACGGCCGCGACCTCGAGGGCGCGGTGAACCGCCTCCTCGCGCACGCCACGCTCACCGGCGCGGCGGTGACGCTCGAGACCGCGGAGACCGCGATCCGCGACCTCGTCAAGAACCGCGAGCCCAAGCGCGTCAAGATCGAGGAGATCCAGAAGCTCGTCGCCTCGCGCTACAACGTCTCGCGCTCCGACATCCTCTCCGAGCGCCGCACGGCCGCCGTGGTGCGCCCCCGCCAGATCGCCATGTACCTCTCCAAGACCCTCACGCTGCGCTCGCTGCCCGAGATCGGCCGGCGCTTCGGCGGGCGCGATCACACGACGGTGCTCCACGCGGTGCGCAAGATCGAGAAGGCGATCGGCGAGGACACGACGCTCGGCGAGGAGGTCGAGCTCCTCAAGCGCATGCTCCAGGAGTGACGGCGGGGGCGGGTGCCCCGCCCACTCGCCTACCGCCTTCTCGCACCGCTCGCGCGACGATGCTCATGCCTTCGGCACGTGCCGAAGCCGGTCTTGCCGGACGTCTGGTGCAGGCCTCCTCCTTCTCCGAAGGGGAGGACAAGGGGGCGGGTCTGAGTGCTCCGGACCTCTCCGCCGCCCGCTCAAGCCAGCGCCGCCGCCACCCGCCGCGCCGCTTCCGGCATCTCCTCCTCGGCGTGGTACAGCCCGAAGCCGAAGCGTAGCACGTCCGCCCGGACGTCGGTGACGATCTGCGCCGCCAGGAGGCGCGCGTGCAGGTCGGCCGCGTCGGGGCGGCGGAAGGCGAGGAAGTTGGCGCGGCGCGGGTCGTCGAGGCCGATCAGGAGGTCGGCGCGCGAGATCGGCGCGCCCGCCTCCTGCAGCGCCGCGACGAAGGCGCGCTGGCAGGCGTGGGCGTGGGCGTGGACCCGCGCGGCGTCGATGCCGAGCCCGGCTAGCCAGCGCATCACGGCGTTGAGCCGGTAGAGCGCCGTCGGGTCGAAGGTCGCGCCCATGAAGCGGAAGCCGTCCTCGGCATACCCCACACCCCCGTCCTGGCGCGCGGCGAGCGTGCCGAAGGCGGCGTACCAGCCGGTCGCGCGGGGCCGCTCGCCGAAGCCCCGCGGACAATGCATGAAGGCCGTCCCCTCGCCGCTCATGACGTACTTGTAGCCGCCCGACATGTAGAACACCCGGTCCGCGAGCCGCGACAGGTCCGTCGGCAGGGCGAGGAAGCCGTGGTAGCCGTCGATCACGACGAAGGTCTCGCGGTCCGGCACCGCGGCGACGAGCCCCTCGAGATCCGCGACCACGAATCCCGAGCCGAACAGGACCTGGCTGAACAGCACGATGTCCGACCCGCCCCGCGCGGCCTCGGTCGCGAAGCGGGCCTCGAAGGTCGCGAAGGGCTCGACGGGGACGGTGACGAGAGCGATCAGCCCGTCCTCGGCGAGGCGGCGCGACAGGCGCGTGAAGGAGTGGAACTCCCCGTCCGTCGCCAGCACCCGCGCCGGGCGGTGCGTCGGCATGCAGGAGAACAGCCGCAGCCACAGCTCGAACGTATTCTGCGCGAAGACGACGCTGCGCGGGTCCGGCAGGCCCAGCACGCGCGCGACGTGGCCCTGCGCCTCGGGCCAGACGCTGCCGAGCACGTGCTCCCACTTCCCGTCCGCAAGCCGCGCGGCATCGTCCCACGCCGCCTCCTGCGCCGCGCGGGTGACGTCGGGCCAGGCGTGGTGGCTGTGCGCGGCGAGGTGGAGGCGCTCCGGCGCCGCGGCGCGGGTGCGGGAGAAGTGGTCGCGCAGGTCGAGCATGGGCCGTTTCGTCCTCGTGAAGCGAGGGGGAGCTTGTGCCGGCGCGCGGGATATTTCAAGCTTCAACCATTCAGCGGAGGGTTCCGGCGATGGCGGACGACGGCGTCAAGACCGACTTCTCGAACGACATGTCCTACGGCGACTATCTCGGGCTCGACACGCTCCTGTCGGCGCAGCGCCCGCAATCGTCCGAGCACGACGAGCCCCTGTTCATCGCCATCCACCAGGTGCAGGAACTCTGGATGAAGCTGTTCATCCACGAGCTGGATGCCGCCATGGCGGCGGTGCGCGCCGACCGGCCGCGCCCGGCCTTCAAGGCGCTGGCGCGCTGCGGGCGCATCCAGGAGCAGCTGGTGAGCGCCTGGGACGTGCTCTCCACCATGACGCCGGCGGACTACCTCGCCTTCCGCGAGCGGCTCGGCGCCTCCTCGGGCTTCCAGTCCTTCCAGTACCGCATGATCGAGTTCAAGCTCGGCGCCAAGAACGCCGGGATGATGAAGCCCCACGCCCACGCGCCCTCACGCCACGCGCCGCTTCTCGCGGCCTACGATGCGCCCTCCATCTACGACGAGGCGATCCGGCTCGTCGCCCGCCGCGGCCTGCCCGTCCCCGCCCACCAGCTGGAGCGCGACGTGCGCGAGCCCCACGTGTACGACCCGGCGCTCGAGGCCGCGTGGGAGCAGGTCTACCGCAAGTCGGAGGAGCACTTCGACCTCTACGAGCTCGCCGAGGAGCTCGTCGATCTCGAGGACCTGATGCGCCAATGGCGCTTCCGCCACGTGACGACGGTTGAGCGCATCATCGGCTTTCGCCGCGGCACGGGCGGCTCGGCCGGGGTGTCGTACCTCAAGGGCGTGCTCGAGAAGCCGTTCTTCCCGGAATTGTGGCAGCTGCGGACGAAGTTGTGAGGGCTAGCCTCTAGACTGTACTGACTTTTCCAATCAACCTCGCGTCGCCTGAAGCACCATTGGCTTCTGCCCAGGCGGCCAGCTCTTTCAGGAAACAAGTTAAGCAGTCATGATCTGATAGATTGATGCTATCAAATACTCCATTCCTCAGCTCCTCAAAGAGCTTCTGCACATTGGCCGATAGAGTCCCATCCCCACTAACACGAAGATAGGCCTGCAACGGCTTATCTTTCCCAAGTTCACTCCCACCGAGCCATCTCTCGAAATCGGGAAAGCTAATCCTGTGCCTCACCGATAAGCCATCGGTTCGGCATTTTTCTACAGCTTCTCTGATAGTCAGATTTACAGTCCACATTGGATTCGATTTATCTCCACTATTTGTGAAAGGGAAATCAGAATCGTGCACAACGCCAAAGCTGACTTTGAAATGCCGAAGCATACATATAATAGCAGGTATTATTGCCTTGCCTCTTGCTCGCAAAATCGAAACCTGTGTTGTCAGAATGTGCTCTATCTCTACAACAGCCGCAATAAATGATGCATGTTCCGTGTCGCCTTCGACAATTATTGGATAAGAACCGAAAAATACCTCAGAGAAAGACGGGTCCATCGTTTGAAGCGCTTGTAGTTGGCGCTTTTCATCTCCCCCAAACGTTATTTCATCGGCTCTGTATATTTGTGGCGAAACCTTGTTGCTTTCACGATGAAGGCGCACGATCGTTGTATGGTCGGCGAATGGATCAACAAAATACGGTGAGTGCGTGGTAAGCATGACCTGCCAGTTTTCATCTTCGGCGAGCTTATACAGGTACTTTTGCGCCGCTCTCGCTGCCATTGGATGAAGTGCATTTTCAGGCTCATCAATCAAGAGAATGTATCCAGGGAGCGCTGGATCATCTGAATCCATTGCGGCAGGCGCAGACGCACTCGCGCCTTCCGTCTTTCCCCTTGCACCTCTTTTGCTGGGTTTTGCAGCAGCATCTTCCTTCCTTTTGAGGTCATTGTAAGCTTGGAGTACCGACCAGAAAAGAGCGCGTCGAGCACCTGAACCTTGTTGGTCTAGACCGCCTTCATGCGACCCATCGGAAATGATTATTTTCGATCCAGATTTAATCAAATCTTCAAATTTGAGGGTCGGTGTGCCAACACCGGGACGCACTGATGCGGACAGATCGGGGAAGACCCCTTTGAACGCCTGATCGATAGCTGATGATACCTCCTCAACTTGTTCGTTTAACTGCGTAAACTCATCGGCAACGGCGGTCCGCAATGCGGCGAGAGCCTTTCCAATTGGATGGTCGAGCTTGTCCTTAGCTTGATTAAGCCCCTTTCCAAGCGAAGAAAATACTAAGGATATTAAGTTCTTTTCTGCTTCGTCTGCGTCTTGCAACGATCCTATCCGGATCGGAATCGGTAAGCGACTTTTGAAAACGTTGTCAGCCCCACCGGCTTTGCCGTCGTCCGACCAGTCTGCCAGCTTCGGGGACCAAGTCTTTCTAGTTGCCTTACCATCAGATCCCCAGGTCCAGAGGCTCCTAACCACGAGATATGGACCTTCTGGTGCCTTCCATTCAGCATCAATGTTTGCGATTCCCTCAGGAATGTGAATTGCCAGCTCAACTTGCGTTTCAACTTCCGGTGGCGAACTCTGGCAAAAATCGCGCCCTCGGTCGTATTTGACACCACCCTGCGCCAGCTCATAAGCACGAAGGACGTTCGACTTGCCCGAGTTATTGCGACCCACCAAACATACAATGTTGTCTAGCTCGACCCGCAATCCCTCGGACCCGACGCAACCGAGGTTGCGGATCTCTATCCAAAGCAACTTCGAACGTTCTGCCATCATCGCCCCCATGTTTGGAAGCGAACATTCCTCGCTGATGACAGTTATGCAAGCTATAGCAGCGTCGGTAAAAATACTAGTCGCCAGGTGGCGCGATCACCCCTTCGGAATCGGCCGCGGCCGCCCCTCGTCGTCGATCGCCACGAAGGTGAAGGTCGCGACGGTCACCTTCTCGCGCTGGTTCGTCATGAAGCGGCGGGCCCAGGCCTCGATGTGGATCTTCATCGAGGTGCGGCCGATCCGCTCGATCTCCGTGTAGACGCACAGGACGTCGCCGACCTTCACCGGGCGGATGAAGGTCATCGCCTCGACCGCGATCGTTACGACGCGGCCGCGGGCGCGCTCGACGCCGGCGATGCCGCCGGCCTGGTCCATCTGCGAGAGCACCCAGCCACCGAAGATGTCGCCGTTGGCGTTGGTGTCGGAGGGCATCGCCAGCGTGCGGACCGTCAGCTCGCCGCGCGGCGCCTCGGCGCCCTCAGTCTCGATCGTCTCTTCCGCCATGTCCGCCTCCAGCAGCGCATTCCTGATGCGCCACCGGAGGCGGGTTGGCAAGAACGACTGAAAGCTCGCGCGAGCGCGGCTCAGGCGGCCTTCTGGTTCGCGGCCGTCTGGGCGAGCTTGGTGAGCTTCTCGTCGGTGCGGCTCTCCTCCTCGAGGGTCTCGCCGAGGAGCTTCGCCGCGTCCTTCATGCCGAGCGCGGTCGCCCAGGCGCGCAGCGTGCCGTAGCGCGAGATCTCGTAGTGCTCCATCGCCTGCGCGGTGCCGATGACGCCGGCGTCGAGGGCGATCGAGCCCTTGAAATCGGAGAGGATCTCCTTCGATTCCTCGACGAGCCCCTGCATCGCCTCGCAGGGCTTGCCGCGGGCGGGCTTGCCGAGCATCTCGAAGATGCGCTCCAGCCGCTCGACCTGCGTCTCGGTCTCGTCGCGGTGCTGCTCGAGCGCCGTCTTGAGCTCGTCGGACACGACCGCCTTGACGATGCGCGGATAGGCGCGCAGCGCCTGCTTCTCGGCGTGGTAGACGTCCTTGAGCGTGTCGAGGAAGAGATCCTCGAGGGTCTTGTCGTTGGCCATGGAAGCTGAACTCCGGTTGCGGGAGCCTTCGCAACGGCGCTCGCGCGACGGGGTTCCGGCGCCGTCGCGCTCTCCCGCGCGCGGCCCCCGATCCTCCCGTGCCCGTCCATTCGCCAGCACGCGCTCCACCGCGTCGAGCAGGGCGTCAGCGAGCTTCAGGCGCTCCGCTGGCGTGCCGGTCTCGCGAGCGTAGACGAGGCGGTTGCCGTCGAGCGACGCCCGCTCGGCGAGCGTCAGGGCGTGAAGCCGCCGCGCGGTCTCCTCCCGGAGGGTCGCGGCGAGCGCCGCCGGCCCGGCGTCGAGGCGCAGGATGCCGAGGTCGCGCGCCCGCAGGCGCAGCCGCGCCAGCGCGAGCACGGTCGCGAGTGCCTCCGCCGAAACGCCGAAGCGCTCCTCGATCTCGTCGACGAGCGCGTCGAGCGCATCCTCGTCCTCGAGCCGCGCGAGGCGGGCGTAGAGCTCGAGGCGCATCTGCGGGCTCTCGATCTCGCTCGGCGGGATCGCGGCAGGCACACCCAGCGCGAGATGCGGCATCGGGCCGGTGGCTGCGCCCTCCCCGCGCGCCTGAGCCATGGCGCGCGCGACCAGCTCGCGGTGGAGGCCGATGCCGATCGCCTCCGCGTGCCCGGCCTGCTCCTCGCCCAGCAGCGTTCCCGTGCCGCGCAGGTCGAGGTCGCGCAGGGCGAGCGTGAAGCCGGACCCGAGCCGGTCGTGCGCCACGAGCGCGTCGAGCCGCTCGCGGGTCTCCTCGGCCGGTCCCGCGCCGGGCTCCGTCAGGAGCCAGCACTGCGCCTGGCGCGCCCCGCGGCCGACACGGCCGCGCAGCTGGTGGAGCTGGGCGAGGCCGAAGCGATCGGGGTGGACGATCAGCATCGTGTTCGCCGCCGGCACGTCGAGCCCGCTCTCGACGATGTTCGTGGCGAGCAGCACGTCGGGCGGATCGTCGCCGCAGGCGAAGGCGAGCATCGCGTCGTCGATCGCCGCGGGCTTCATCCGCCCGTGCACCACCGTGACCCGCAGGCTCGGCACGAGAGCGGCGAGCCTGGCGGCGATGCCCCCGATGTCCGAGATGCGCGGCACGACGACGAAGCTCTGCCCACCGCGCGCCCGCTCGCGGGAGAGCGCATCGCGCACGAGCGCGTCGTCCCAGGCCGCGAGGGCGGTGCGGACGGGCTTTCGCGCGATCGGCGGCGTGGCGATCGTGGAGAGGTCGCGCAGGCCGGCCAGGCTTCCCGCGAGCGTGGCGGGAATCGGGGTCGCGGTCAGCGTCAGCAGGTGCGCGCCCGCGCCGAGCGCCCGCAGCGCCTCCTTGTCTGCGGCGCCGAAGCGCTGCTCCTCGTCGACGACGACGAGGCCGAGGTCCGCGAAGCGCACGTCCTCCCCCGCGAGGGCGTGCGTGCCGACGACGAGGCGGATCGTGCCGTCGGCGAGCCCGGTGCGCGCCGCCCGCGCCTCGGCTGCCGGCACGAGCCGGGAGAGCTGCCCGATCGCGATGCCGAAGCCGGCGAAGCGTCGTCGCAAAGTCTCCGCATGCTGGCGTGCGAGGACCGTGGTCGGGGCGACGATCGCGACCTGCTTTCCCGCGAAGACGGCCGCCGCCGCCGCACGCAGCGCGATCTCGGTCTTGCCGTAGCCGACGTCGCCGCACACGAGCCGGTCCATCGGGGTCTCGCGGGCGATGTCGGCCAGCGTCGCGGCGACGGCCGCGCCCTGGTCGGCGGTGAGCGGATGGGGAAAGCGCTCGGCGAAGCGCGCGAGGTCGCGCGGGGCGGCGCGCAGGGGCGGCGCCGTCGCAGCGCGACGCGCGGCGGCGCGCCGTGCGAGGTCGCGCGCGGCCTGCGCGATCGCCGCCTCGACGGCGCCGCGACGCGTCTCCCAGGTGTTGGTGTCGAGCCGGTCGAGCCGTGCCCGGTCGTCCGGCCCGCCATGGCGCCAGACGCGGTCGAGATCCTCGACGGGGACGAGCAGGGTCGCCTCGTCGGCGTAGACGAGGCGCACGACCTCGTCCTCAGCGGCATCCGCGTCGGCGTCGGCCCGCGCGTCCACCTGCGCGCCGGCGGCGATCCGCTCGAGCCCTTCTAGCCGGCCGATCCCGTGGTCGGCGTGCACCACGACGTCGCCGATCCCTGGAAGGGTGACGGTCTCGGGAAGCGCGCCGCCGCGCCCGCCGGCGGGACCGGTCTCGCCGAGGAGATCGGCGGCCGCGACCAGCGTCGTGCCGCTCGCCTCGTCGACGAATCCCTCCGCCAGCGGGGCCGCGAGGGCGGCGAGCGCGCCCTTCGGCAGGGCGGCGGCCTCGGCG
>NZ_JBQTCJ010000079.1:0-21192 GCF_052380005.1 Salinarimonas sp. NSM | reverse complement strand
GCGGGCCGGCCCGGGGCCGGGGCGGTTCTACCCCGGGGGGGGGGGGGGGGGGCGGCGGGGCGGTTAGGGGGGCGGGGGGGCGCCGACGTCTCTGGCTCCCGGGGGGAGCGCGTCGCGGATCACCAGCCGCGACGGCTCATGCGCTCGAGCTGCGACTGCAGGTCGGCCAGGGCCTCCTCGGCCGTGGCACTGCCAGTGAGCACGTTGTGGCTCGCCTCCCAGAACTCCGCCGAGACCTGGTTGTAGGCCTCGCCGGTCGGACGCGAGGGACGCGCCACCGCGTTGACGAACGTGTCGTACAGGTCGCCGAAGAACGGCACCGCGTCGAGCACCTCCTGGTCCTCGTAGAGCGCGGCGATCGTCGGGTTGTAGGCGCCGACGATGGCGCGGCGCTTCTGCTCCTCGTAGGACGTCAGGTAGCGCACGAGGTCGGCGGCAGCCTCCTGCTCCTCCGAGTACTGCGAGACGGCGAGCTGCCAGCCGCCGAGCGTGCCGGTGTTCTTGCCGTCCTCGCCGCCCTTCGGCAGGGCCGCGACGCCGACGTTGCCGGAGATGGGGCTGTCCGCGCCGTTGGCGAGCGGGTAGGCGTAGGGCCAGTTGCGCATGAACACGGCGTTGCCGGACTGGAAGACGCCGCGCGCCTCCTCCTCGGCGTAGTTCAGCACGCCCTCCGGCGTGATGTTCCCGATCCAGGTCGAGGCCAGATCGAGCGCGGCGACAGCGTTGGGGTTGTCGATCGTCACCGTGCCGTCGGGATCGACGATGGAACCGCCGCCGAAGGCGTCGACCCACTCGAGCGCGTTGCAGGTCAGGCCTTCGTAGGCGCGGCCCTGGAACACGAAGCCCCACATCTGGCCGTTGCCCTCGGCCCGCTCGGCGTCCTGGATGGCCTTGGCGGTCTCGGTCATCTCCTGCCAAGTGGTGGGCACCTCGAAGCCGTGCTTCTCGAGCAGGTCGGAGCGGTAGTAGAGCAGCCCCGCGTCGGTGAACCAGGGCATGGCGACGAGACGCCCTTCGATCGTGTTGTTCTCCACGATCGCCTCGAAGTGCTCGTCCTGCGCGCCGTCCATGAAGGGCGCGAGATCGATGAAGTGGTCGGCCAGGATGCCGGGCCAGATCACGTCGATCTGGAAGACGTCGATGTCCGCCGCGCCGGCCGCCAGCAGCTGCTGGTAGAGCGCGAGGCGCTCCGTCGAGGAGTTCGGCGTCGAGACCACCGTCACCGTGTTGCCGGTCGCCTCGGCCCAGGCCTCCGCGCCGTCGCGGCAGATGTCGAGCTCCTGGCCCAGCGCGCCGCAGGAGATCGAGATCGAGGCGCCCTGCGCCTGCGCCCCGCCGGCGGCGAGCGCCGCCGTCAACGCCAGCGCCGAGGCGCCGATGAGAGTGCGAACGTGCATGCGTGATGTCCTCCCTTGCTGCCGGCGAGCGCCGTTGCACATCGCCGCCCTTGGACTCCGTTCAGACGAACGCCCCGGCTCGCGACATCGAGGGTCGCTCCCGAAGCGGTCCGGGTCTCCCCACGTTGCGCATCCAAAGCGCTTTGGGAAAGCCGTAGAACGACGTGGGGTAACCTGTCAAGGAAGCGTCGCATCATTTTCTGTTTTGCACTGCAACATATCTTTTCGCATACGCGGAAAGCCTTGCACGATACTCTGAAACCTCGCACAATGCGGTCTCAAAGCGCTTTGGACGAGCGGTATGAATCTAAAGGAACTTGCCGCGCACCTGGGAATCTCGCAGACGACCGTCTCGCGGGCGCTCAACGGCTATCCCGACGTCGCCGAGGCGACGCGCAGGCAGGTGCTCGAGGCGGCGCGCCAGTTCAACTACCGACCGAACCCGGCGGCGCGGCGCCTCGCCACCGGCCGGGCCGGGACCGTCGCGATCCTGTTTCCGGTCGAGCGCAACCTGCTGGTCGACCCACATTTCTTCGAACTCCTGGCCGGCCTGGCGGAGATGATCGCGCGCACCGAGATGGAGCTGTCGCTGCGGGCGACGCCGCCCCACGAGGAGCTCGAGACGTACCGACGTCTCGTCAACGCCGGACGCGTCGACGGGTTCGTTCTCTCCTCGCCGACGCTGCACGATCCGCGCATAGCCGAGCTCACCGCGCTCGGCGCGCCGTTCGTGGTGCACGGCCGCACGCAGGAGACGCTGCCCTACGCCTATCTCGACATCGACAACGAGGACGCGTTCGCCCGGGCCACCGCGCTGCTGCTCGACCTCGGCCACACCGACGTCGCGCTGCTGAACGGGGACGCCGCGCTGACCTTCGCGCGCGACCGCGAGCACGGCTATCGCGGCGCCCTCGCCGCGCGCGGGCTCTCGGCCGCGCCGGGCCGGGTCACGAATGCGCCGATGACGGAGGAGGTCGGCTACCGGCTCGCCCGGGCCATGCTCGAGGCGGCGGAGCGGCCCACGGCCTTCCTCGCCTCGAGCGTGCTGCTCGCGCTCGGCGTCTATCGCGCCGCGCGCGATCTCGGCCTCGCCGTGGGGCGTGACGTCTCGGTCATCGCGCACGACGACGCCCTGCCCTTCCTCAAGGCGGAGACTTTCGACCCGCCGCTCGCGACGACGCTCTCCCCCATCCGCCGCGCGGGCTACCGCATCGGCGAGATGCTGATCGAACGCATCTCCGGGGTGGACCCGAAGGCGCTCCAGGAACTGTGGCAGGTCGACCTCGTCTTCCGCCCGTCCGTCGCCCCTCCGCGCGGGGTGCGCGGCGGCACGGCGGCGGCCCGCGCCGGGAGCCGCGGCGCCGGGGACCGCCGCCCGACACGGTGAGCGGCTCAGCGCGGGCGAGAAGCGGCCTCGGTCGCCGTCTCGTCCAACGCCTCGCCGATGCGCGCCCGCAGCTCCGATCCCGTACGCTGGAAGCCGAGCAGGCGCGCCACGGCGGTGACGGCCTCCTCGTGCGACAGGGCGCCGTTGTCGGCGATCGCCCGCCCCAGCGCGGCGCGGATCTCCGCGGCGGCGATCATCGAAGGCTGGCGCGTGTAGGGGGGCGCGTCGCTCCGGTCGCGCACCGGCGGTGCGGACTGCTGCGCCCGCGTCATCCAGAACCCGCGCTCGACCACGAGCGCGTCGTCGCTCTCGCCGAGGCCTTCCCGGCGCGCGGCCGCAGCCGAGAGGCCGCGCGCGACCGTCTCGGCGATGCGTGCCCCGGCGCGCTGCGCGCCGAAGGCGGCGGCGTAGCGGCGGGCGATCTCGTCGGCGTGGATCGGGCCTTCGACGGCGACGATCTCGCGGACCATGCGCGCGACGTCCGACAGGCGCGCCTCGTGCGGCTCGACGCCCCGCGGGGCGACCGGCGCGGCGGCGCGGTAGGGGTCGCCGGCGGCGGGGCCGGGCGCGCCGTGGAGCGGCGCTGTGTCGGGCACGAGCATGTCGTGCTCGTTCTTCCGTGGAGGTGCGGGCGGTGGCGCCGGCGCGGGCGGCGGCTCGGCCTGCGCGGCCTCGAGCGCCGCGCGCAGACGCATGATCTCGGCCTCGCGGTGGTAGTACCAGTCCGTGCTCCAGATCCGGTGGAAGCGCCAGCCCATGCCCTCCAGGATCTCCTGGCGCAGGCGGTCGCGCTCGCGCGCCCACAGAGCGCCGTGATAGCTCGCGCCGTCGCATTCGACCGCGAGCATCCAGCGCCCCGGCCTCTCGGGATGGCGGATCGCGAGATCGATGCGGAAGCCCGCGTGCCCGACCTGCGGATCGGCGAGGTATCCGAGGCCGGCGACGACGCGCGCGACATCCTCCTCGAAGCCGCTCTCGGGGTCGCGCCCCGTGGCGCCGGCCGTCTCCAGCACGCCCGTCTCGGCATAGGCGAGGAACCGCCTGAGCGCGGCGGGGCCGCGCCCGCGACCGCGGGCGAGGTCGATGTCCCCGCTCGAGAAGGAGACGAAGACCTCGCAGCGCAGCCGCGCGCGGGTGAACAGCACGTTGAGCCGCCGCTCTCCCCCGTCCGACGAGACCGGCCCGAACGCCATCGTGTCGAGCGGCTCGCCCGCCCGGCGCGGGCCGTAGCCGACGCTGATGAGGATCACGTCGCGCTCGTCGCCCTGCACGTTCTCCAAGTTCTTGACGAACAGGCTCTCCCCGCCCTCGCGCGCCACGATGAAGGCGTCTAGCGTAGGGTCGGCGCGGCGCGCCTCGTCGAGGTGCAGCGAGACGAGGTCGCGCTGGGCGGTGGAGAAGGTGACGATGCCGAGCGACTCCCCCGGCCGCTCGCGGGAATGGCGCGCCGCCGCCTCGACGACCGCGCGGGCCTCCACGGCGTTCGTGCGCGTGCCGCCTCGGTCGTAGGCGCCGGGGACGCGGGTGGCGACGAGGCCCTGCGCGCCCCGCTCCGCCTGCGGCGAGGGCGGCAGCACGAGGTCGTGATCGTAGAACTCCGCGTTCGACACCGCGATGAGCGAGGGGTGGCGCGAGCGGTAGTGCCAGCGCAGGCGCGTCCGCGGCAGGCCGCGGGCCTCGCACAGGGTGAGGATCGATTCCAGCTCCGTCGCCTTGGCCGCGCCGGCGAGCGCGTCGTCGGTGTCGTCCTGCGCCTCCTCCTCCTCCGCGGGCACCGCTTCGGCCATCAGCCGATCGAAGAAGCTCGTGGGCGGCAGCTGCTTCGCGTCGCCGACCACGACGACGCGATCGGCCCGGGCGAGCACGCCGAGCGCATCCTCCGGGCGCACCTGGCTCGCCTCGTCGAAGACGACGAGGTCGAAGCGGATGCGCCCCGGCTCGAGGTACTGCGCCACCGAGAGCGGGCTCATCAGGAAGATCGGCTTGATGCGCTGGAGGGCCGAGCCGGCGCGGGCGACGAGGCGGCGCAGCGCCACGTGCCCGCGCTTCTTGGCGATCTCGCCGCGAATCACGGCCATCTCGCCGCTGCCGCCGCGGGGCATCGCAGCGGCGTGGCGGGCGCGGATCAGCGCGGCGACCTCGCCGCGGCGGGCGTGCTCCAGCCGCGCGAACTCGGCGACGAGCTCGCCGCGCGGCAGGCCCTCCAGCGTCGCCAGCCCCGGCCGCTCGGCGAGAGCGCGCGTCCAGAGCGCCTCGGCACGGGCGTGGCGCAGCTCCTCCAGCGCGGCGCCGGGGGCGAGCCGCCCGTCGGCGAGGCGCCGGGCGAGATCGTCCGCCCCCGCCTCGGCGAGAGCGGCCTGCGCCTGCGCGAGCGCCCGCCACTCGGGAAACCGCGCCGTCCCGTCCCGCCAACCGGCCAGGCGCTCGGCGAGAGCGGCGAGCGGGATCGCCTCGAGGCGTGCGACGCCGAAGGCGCGGGGTAGGTCGAGCCCGAGCGTGTCGAGCACGGTGCTCGCCGCCTCCCGGCTCTCCGAGGCCAGTGCATCGACGTCCGCCGACGCCTTGGCGAGCCGCGCGTCGCCGGCATAGGCGCGCAGGCGCGGCCATCGCCCGGCGAGGTCGGCACCGAGGATCGCGGCGGGGCCACGCCGCCAGGCGAGGATCGCGCGCAGGGACGCGACGTCGGTGCGCCGCCCCGCCCAGAGTGGGCCCAGCGTGTCGCGCGCCTGCGCTCCGACCTCGTCGAGCGTGGCGAGACGCTGCCGCAGCGCGATCAGCCGGTCGAGCAGCGCGAGGCGCTCGGCCGGCTCGCGTGGCAAGTCCCCCGTGATCCACGTCGCCAGCTCCGCGACCGCACGGCGATAGCCGCCGCCGAGCCGCGCGAAGAAGGAGCCGGCGCCGCGCGCGAGGGCGGCGCGGACGTCGGCCGTGCGCGCCTCCAGCGCCGCGGGTGCGAAGAGCGGCAGGTCGGCCTCGATCGCGGCGATCGCCTCCGCGGCCTCGGCGAGAAGCGCCTCGCAGCGGGCGAGCACGGCCTCGGGGAGCGCGACGAGCGCATCGCGCATCTCCGGGCCGCCGGGCGCCTGCGCCAAGGCGTCGAGGGCGCGGGCGAGGCCGGCCATCTCGCCGAGCGTCCGCGGCGCAGCACGGCCGAGCGCCTCGGCGTAGCGCCCCGACGCCTCGACCCGATGCGGCAAGACCTCGGCGAGCGCCGCGCAGGACGGTGCGAGCCGCTCGAGGTCGAGCGGCTGGAGCGCGAGCCGCGTCGCGCCGCGCCAGGGATGGTCGTCGGCGCGGCCGTGACGGGCGACGAGCTCCGCGAGCCCGGCCACCTGCGCGACGAGGGTCTCCCACGACCGTGCGTCGGCATTCGCCAGCCCTTCGATCGCGACGGTCGGCGGCGGCAGGCCCAGGCCGGCGGCACGGGCGAGGTCGCCCAGCGCGCGGTGGGGGGTCGTCCCGCTCTCGCCGAGCGGCGCGTGCAGCCCCTCGCTCGCGGCGTTGAGCGCGTCGCGCACCTCCGCGAGCCGCCGCTCGCTGCGGGCGAGGTCCGGCGCGTCGGCGCGGGCCTCGAGGGTGCGGCCGAGCTCCTGCGCGACGAGCCGCTTGTTGGCCGCGCGCGAGTGCAGCTCGAGGCACAGGGGCCCGAGCCCCGCACGCTCGAGGCGCGCATGGACGACCTCGAGAGCCACCATCTTCTCGGCCACGAAGAGCACGGAGAGCCCGTCGTGCGCCGCCGCCGCGAGGAGGTTGGCGATCGTCTGCGACTTGCCCGTGCCCGGCGGCCCCTGCACGACGAGATTCCCGCCCGCCCGCACGGTCTCGATGGCGAGCGTCTGCGAATGATCCGCATCGACCACGTGCAGGAGGTCGCTCGGCCGGAAGCGGCGGTCGAGCGCGCCGGGCACGACCACGGGCGGCGCCGGTGCCTCCGGGAAGCCCTCGACCAGGAGGCCGTGCAGCAGGGGGTGGTCGAGGATCGCCCGCCCGGGCCACTTCTCGGGCTCCAGGTCGTGGAACATCAGGAGCTTGGCGAAGGAGAACAGGCCGAGCTCGACGCCGCCGCGGTCCACGCCCCAGCGCGGCTTGCCGGAGACCGCCTCCATCACGGAATCGAAGTAGGTCGCGAGCGTCCAGTCCTCCGCCTCGGGGATCGGCGGCAGGGTCACGCCGAGCTCGCGCAGGCGCTCGGCGAGCGGGAGGTTCAGGCCGATGTCCTCCTCGCGCGCCCTCAGGTCGAAGGTCGAGCGCCGCGCGTCGCGCACGAGCGAGACCGGGACGAGCACGAGCGGCGCCTCGCGGGGCACGTCGGTGCGCTCGTCCTCGTACCAGCGCAGGAAGCCGATGGCGAGGTACAGGATGTTGACGCCCTGCTCCTCCTCGAGCAGGCGGGCGTCGCGGAAGAAGCGCAGGAGCCGCTTGTCGAGCGCCGCCGGCCCGAGCCGGGTGGCGAGCGTATCCGGCCGCGGCCCCGCGGGCGCGGAGAGCGCAGGAGACGTGTCCGCCGCGTCCTCCTCGTCCTCCTCGTCCTCGTCGAGAACGGCGTCCGGCAGCGTCATCGGGGTGCGGAAGGCGCCGCCGCCTTCCGCCGCATTCTCATCGGCGAGGGGCTCGTCCTCCTCCCGCGCACCGGCGGCGGCGCGGGCGGCGAGGACGGGGTCGGGGGCGAAGCGCAGCGCGCGTCCCTCACGAACGAGACGCGCGAACAGGACCTCGGTGTCCGGCACGCCCACGGCGAGGGTCGCGGGGCGCTTCGAGGCGCGGTTCACGTGCACCAGCCGGTTGCGCGTCCCGGTTTCGATCAGCCGCGTGCGCGCCGCGGCGAGCTCCGCTTCCAGGCGGGTGCGATTCGTCCGCGCGCTCGGCTGGTCGTCCACGGTGCGTCTCCTGCGCGACAGCCCCGCGACGAGGCCGTTCACCTCGGATTTATCGCAACCGTGAAACGAAGATGCAAGCGGCGGGAGCAGGCGGCGAACGGCACGCGAGCGCGGCCCTCAGCCCTTGTCGTACGGGTTCTTGCCCACCCGCAGCGAGTAGCGGATCGGCACGCCCGGCAGCTCGAAGGTCTCGCGCAGGCTGTTGACGAGATAGCGCGTGTAGCTCTTCGGCAGAGCGTGGAGCTGGTTGCCGAAGAAGGAGAAGTGCGGCGGGCGCGCCTTCACCTGGGTGCAGTAGCGGATCTTGATGCGCCGGCCGGAGACCGCCGGGGGCGGGTTGGCGGAGAGCGCGTCACCGAGCCAGCGGTTGAGCTTCGCCGTGGAGATGCGCCGGTTCCAGGTGCCGTAGACGGCGAAGACCGCGTGCATCAGCCTGTCGATCCCCTCCCCCGCCAGCCCCGACAGCGGCACGACGGGCGCGCCCTTGACCTGCGGCAGGAGCCGCGTCGCCTTCTCGCGCAGCTCTGCGAGGAGCTTCGGCTGGTCGGCGACGAGGTCCCACTTGTTGAGGCCGATCACCACCGCGCGCCCTTCACGCTCGACGAGGTCGACGATGGTGAGGTCCTGCTTCTCGAAGGGGATCGTGGCGTCGAGGAGCACGACCACCACCTCGGCGAAGCGCATGGCGCGCAGGCCGTCGGAGACCGAGAGCTTCTCGAGCTTCTCCTGCACCTTGGCGCGGCGTCGCATGCCCGCCGTGTCGATGAGCTTCACCGCCTTGCCGCGCCATTCCCACGGCACGGTGATGGCGTCGCGGGTGATGCCGGCCTCGGGGCCCACCAGGAGCCGGTCCTCGCCGAGCATGCGGTTGATCAGCGTCGACTTGCCGGCGTTGGGGCGCCCGATGATGGCGATCTGCACCGGCTTGCCGACGGGCGTCTCGTCGCGGTCCTCGTCGATCTCCGGATCGAGCTCGATCGGCGCCGCGCCGCGGGCGAGGTCGGCCTCCTCGCCGTCCTCGAGCGTCTCGGCCGCCGCGTCGCGCGGCATGTGCACGAGGAGCGCGTCGTAGAGCTCACCGAGCCCCTCGCCGTGCTCCGCCGAGAAGGCGATCGGCTCGCCGAGCCCGAGCCCGTAGGCGTCGTAGGTCCCCTCCGCCCCCGCGCGTCCCTCCGCCTTGTTGGCGAGCAGGATCACCGGCTTGCCGGAGCGCCGCACCAGCTCCGCGAAGGGCTGGTCGGCGGGGAGCAGGCCCGTGCGCGCGTCCATGACGAAGAGCACGACGTCGGCGTCCGCGATGGCGCGCTCGGTCTGCGCGCGCATGCGCCCGGCGAGGCTGCCGGGATCGGCCTCCTCGAGGCCGGCGGTGTCGATGATGCGGAAGCGCAGGTCCGCGAGCTTCCCATCGCCCTCGCGCCGGTCGCGGGTCACGCCGGGTCGGTCGTCGACGAGCGCGAGCTTCTTGCCGACGAGGCGGTTGAACAGGGTCGACTTGCCCACGTTGGGGCGGCCGACGACGGCGACGACGAGCGACATGGTGCGTCCCGCGCGGGCGGGCTCTCTCTCAGTTCGCGGCGCCGAGCGGGCCGGCGGCCACCAGGGCGGAATAGATGGCGAGACGCTGGCGCAGTGCGCCGGGCGTCTGCGGATCGGTGGCGACGCGGTCGAACCACTCGCCGGCGGCGGCGTAGTCGCCGCGGCGCAGCGCGGCGAGGCCGAGCTGCTCGCGGGCGGTGTGGCGGAAGGCCCCCTCCCCCGCCGCGAGGCTCTGGAGCACGGGCAGCGCCGTGTCGGGCGCGGAATCGAGCCGGAGCAGCGCCCCGCGCAGCCGGGCGAGATCGCGCAGCACCGCCGGCGCGCCGGCGTCGGAGGCGATCGCCTCGTAGGCGGCGACGCCCTCGGCGATGTCCGTCTGCGCCGCGATGGCCGCGAGCCGCAGCCGCGCGAGCACGCCGGCGGCGCCGGGCGCCTCCTCGGCGAGTCCGGAGAGCAGCGCGCTCGCCTCGTCGGAGCGGCCCTGCTCGACCAGGCTCGACGCCTCGTAGAGCGCGAGCGAGGCCTCCTCGGCGCGCTGGCGCTCGCGCGCCTCCCACCAGGTGTATCCGGCGACGCCCACGACGACGACGACGAGCACGCTCACGACGAGCGGCCCGAAGCGCTTCCACAGCGCCGCCATCTGCGCGCGGCGATATTCCTCGTCGACCTCGCGGGTGAACTGATCCATGAACCTCGAACGGCGCGCCCGGGCGCGCCCCCTCGCATGACGATAGAGCGGATGCGCCTATCATACGCCGCCCGGCGTGGCGAGCGTTTCGTGACGGGCGCGAGGTGGAGCGCGGCGGGCTCGATGCGATGCCCCTCCTCGCGTTGACTTTCCAGCCCCCATCCTCCATAAGCCGCCCGACTGGAGCGGCGCTCCGCGCGAGCGGCGTCGGCTTCCCATGTGCATCATGACGAGCAGCGGGCGTCGCGCGCGGGTCTCTTCGACCCGATCCGCGCAGCATTCGGGACGGGCCCGCGGCGAGACGTTAGAGAACCGAGCGGAGACGAGGCCGTGAAGAGGACGTATCAACCCAGCAAGCTCGTGCGCAAGCGCCGCCACGGTTTCCGTGCGCGCATGGCGACCGTCGGCGGCCGCAAGGTGATCGCCAACCGTCGCTCGAAGGGGCGCAAGCGCCTCTCCGCCTGAGCGGAGGAGGGCTGTGGGGGGCGAGCCGGCGATGCGCGGGACCAACGACGCGCCGCGTGCCGGTCGCCTGACGAAACGACGGGAGTTCGTCGCGGCGGCCTCGGGCCGCCGTTTCCATTGCGAGCGCATGACGGTGCAGGGCCTGCTGCGGGACGACGACGCCCCGCTGCGGGTCGGCTTCACGGTGACGAAGAAGGTCGGCAACGCCGTCGAGCGCAACCGCATCAAGCGGCGCCTGCGCCACGCGACCCGCGATGCGCTCGCGCGCGGGGCGAGCGGGCCGCACGAGGCGCGCGCCGATGCGCGGCACGACGTCGCGGCGGAGCGCACCCCCGAGGCGCCGCGCCCGCCGGATCCGCTTCCCCCGGCGGACGTCGTCGTGATCGCCCGGCGCCCGGCGCTCGAGGCGCCGTATTCCTCCCTCATTGACGATTTCGCGCGCGCCCTCCACGTGGTGACCAAGCCCGGCGGCGCGCGGCCCGAGCACGGGGGTGCCCCGCGCGGGCGCCGCCGCGGCAGCGGCACGAGCCGGCGCGACGCGCCTCCCCCAGGCAATCCCGAAGTGACCCCGTAGAGCTCCATGCGCGACGAAGACTCCCGCAACCTGATCCTGGCGATCGTCCTCTCGGTGATCGTGTTCGTCGCCTGGACGTACTTCTACGCGGCGCCGCAGGCGCAGCGCGAGGCGGAGCTCGCGGCCCAGCAGCAGACCGCGCAGGCCGTCGACGCGGCACAGCCGAACCTGCCGCTGCCGTCCGGCGGCGGCATCGCGCCGGGGGCTCCGACGCAGACGCTCGTGCCGGGGCAGAGCCTCCCCGCCACGCGCGAGGCCGCGCTCGCCGCCGCCCCGCGCCTGCCGATCTCGACGCCCTCCAAGGAGGGCTCGATCAACCTGCGCGGCGCGCGCATCGACGACCTGATCCTCAAGGACTACTTCGAGACGCCCGAGCCGGGCTCCGACCCGATCGTGCTGCTCTCGCCCTCGAACACCGCCAACCCGTACTACGCCGAGTTCGGCTGGATCGGCGGCGGCGAGGTACCGGGCGGCGTGCCCGATTCGCAGACGGTCTGGGAGACGGACGCCGACGCGCTCACGCCGCAGAGCCCGGTCACGCTGACGTGGACCAACGAGGCCGGCATCGTCTTCGAGCGCGAGATCTCGGTGGACCAGGACGCGCTGTTCACGATCGAGGATCGCGCGCTCAACCAGTCCGGGGAGCCGATCACGCTCTACCCGTACGGTCTCGTGTCGCGCCACGGCATGCCCAACGTGCTCGGCTACTTCGTCATCCACGAGGGCTTCATCGGCGTGCTCGGCGACGAGGGCCTGCAGGAGTGGGGCTACGACGACATCGCCGAGGCCGACCCGCTGCGCGCCGCCGTCACCGGCGAGGTGTGGCGCGACGTCACCGGCGGCTGGGTCGGCATCACCGACAAGTACTGGGCGACCGCCATCGTCCCCGACCAGGAGACGAGCTTCACCGGCCGCTACACGGCGGAGAGCGCCGGCGGCGCGCCGATCTTCCAGGCCGACGCGCTCGGCGCCGCGCGCACCCTCGCGCCGGGCGAGAGCGCGACCTCGACGAAGCGGCTCTTCGCGGGCGCCAAGGAGGTCGACGTCGTCGACGGCTACGGCGAGGCCTACGGCATCCGCCAGTTCGACCTCCTGATCGACTGGGGGTGGTTCTACTTCATCACCAAGCCGATGTTCTACGCGCTGGACTTCTTCTTCGGCGTGTTCGGCAACTTCGGCGTGGCGATCCTGATCGTGACCGTGCTGCTGAAGATCCTCTTCCTGCCGCTCGCCAACAAGTCCTATGCCTCCATGGCCAAGATGAAGGCCGTGCAGCCGGAGATGATGGCCATCCGGGAGCGCTGGGGCGACGACCGGATGAAGCAGCAGCAGGAGCTGATGGACCTCTACAAACGCGAGAAGATCAACCCGGTGGCCGGCTGCTGGCCGGTGCTGATCCAGATCCCGGTCTTCTTCGCGCTCTACAAGGTGCTGTTCGTCACGATCGAGATGCGCCACGCGCCCTTCTTCGGCTGGGTGCAGGACCTCGCCGCGCCGGACCCGACCTCGATCTTCAACCTGTTCGGGCTCATCCCCTGGGAGACCCCGGCGCTCCTGACCGTCGGCGTCTGGCCGATCGTGATGGGCCTGACGATGTTCGTCCAGATGAAGATGAACCCCGAGCCGCCGGACCCGGTGCAGAAGGCGGTGTTCACCTGGATGCCGGTGATCTTCACCTTCATGCTGGCCTCGTTCCCGGCGGGACTGGTCATCTACTGGGCCTGGAACAACTTCCTCTCGGTGCTCCAGCAGGGCTTCATCATGCGCCGCCACGGCGTGAAGATCGAGCTGTGGGACAACATCAAGAAGATGCTCGGCGGCGGCAGGGCCGCGGCCAAGGGATGAGCGACGCGAGCCCGGTTCCTGGGGCGCGATCCGCACGAGGGCGGCATCGAGCGAGGCCGCGGCCTTGACCGGGCATCGTGCGAGCGGCTACGGGAGAACGATGAATGGACGATCGCGCCCTCTTCCCGCGTCCATGACGCTGCTCTCCGCACTAATGCTGGCGGCGTGCGACGGGGCACCGGAGACCGCCCAGGACAACGACGCTCCGCCGGCCGCGGTCGAGAGCGAGGCGCCGGCGGCGTTGCTCTCGGAGCCGCCGCCCGTGGCACGCCAGCCGTCCATCCCTCCTCCGAGCACTCACGTCGCCCTCAATCCGGGCGCGTACCGCGCCGACGACATCACCCTGTCGCTCAGCGCCCTGCGCTTCGAGCTCGAGGCTCCCGGCGTGGGGATCGGCGCTGAAGGCCGCTATGAGATCATCAACGGCGTCCTCGAGCTCGCCGCGACCGCAGGCGAGACCGGAGAGATCGCTTTCCCGCTCGAGTGCCGCCTGTCGCGTGTCGGGCCGGGCATCGCCTTCGAGGACGTGGCGTCGGGCTCGTGCGGCCCGCTCGCGGAGCTGCAGTTCCAGCGCGACACCCGTCCCGGCGCCCTGGACGCCGACTGACGGAAATCGGCGCCGCCCGTCCTACTCCGCCGGCATCGCCGCGGCCGCGGGCCGCGACAGCACCGTCTCGCGTCCGGCGTCGGGGTGACGCGGGACCAGGAAGGCCAGCGCGAGGGAGGCGCAGGCGATCCCCGCGCCGATGAGGAACACCGCCGAGGGGTCGCTCATCCAGATCACGCCGAAGGTCACAGGCATCGCCACCGCCGCGATGTGGTTGATGGTGAAGGCGACGGAAGCCGTGGGCGCGATGTCGGCGGGGTCGCCGATCTTCTGGAAGTAGGTCTTCTGCGCGATGGTCAGCGTGAAGAATACGCCGTCGAGCACGAACAGCGCCCCCGCGACCAGCGCCGATCCGGTGAAGGCGTAGCCGAGGAAGACGAGCACCAGCACCACGTTCTCGGCGAGGATCGTCGCCCGCTCGCCGAAGTAGCCGATCGCGCGCCCGAGCAGCGGCGCGGCGACGACGTTGATGGCGCAGGTGAGGAACAGGAGCTGGGCGAGCGTCGACACCTCGTAGCCGAAGCGCTCGACCAGCAGGAAGGCGCCGAAGGCCATGAAGATCTGCCGCCGCGCCCCCGACAGGAAGGTGAGCGCGTAGTAGAGCCAGTAACGCCGGCGCAGCACGATGCCGCGGTTCTGCTTCGTCTCGCCCTGGAAGCGCTTGAAGCCCGCCATCGCCAGGATGCCGAGCGCCACGGTGGCGCCGCCGGCGATGAGGTACATCGCCTCGTAGGAGGGCGTGATCAGCAGGAAGGCGCCGGCGATGGCGCCGTAGGCCACGAGCTGAGCCGCGGCGGCCGCCCCGTAGATCTTGCCGATGCCGCGCGGCGCCTCCTTCTTGGTGAGGAGCTGGAGCGAGAGCGCCTGGTTCGCGGTCTCGAAATAGTGGAAGCCGATCGACATGATGGTCGTCGTCAGGATGAGCCCCCAGAACGAGGGGAGATACCCCGTCAGCGCCACGCCGACGCCGAGCATGAGGATCGAGAGGTAGGCGAGCGTCTGCTCGCGCATGATCATGAACAGGAAGACGGCGGTGAAGGCGAGGAAGCCCGGAATCTCGCGCACCGACTGGAGCACGCCGATCTGGAAGCCGTCGAACCCGGCGGCGTCCTTGGCGAAGTTGTTCAAGAGCGCCTGCCAGCTCGCGAAGCCGAGCCAGTTCACGAAGGCGAGCGTCATCAGGAAGGCGATGGGCGAGGCGGCGACGGCGGGGAGCCGGGACGGGGCGTGAGGCGGCAAGGTACGGCTCCGGGCGGGCGATTGCGCACGAGACGCCAATGCGCGGGCGACGTCAAATGGCGATGACGCCCGCATCGTCTGCGCACCACCGCCTCGCGGCGCGAGCCGGGCCTTGCGATCGATCAACGTGAACGCGACCCGCGACGCCTACGTTTCCCTGGAAGGCCGCGCGAGAGACGCGCACCCGCGAGGAGGTCCCCATGTACAAGACGATCCTGGTTCCCGTCGATCTCGCCGAACCCAAGGCTTCGGAGAGCGCGCTCGCGACCGCCGCGCGCCTGGCGGACGCCGGCGACGGCACGATCCGGCTGATCTACGTGCGCCCGCTGATGCCGGTGACCTACATGGAATACGTCCCCGCGTCGTTCGAGGCGGACCAGCAGCGCGAGGCCGAGGAGACGCTCGCCGACATCGCCGCCACCGTGCCGCTGCCGAAGGAGCGCGTCTCGGCCGTGGTGCGGCTCGGATCGATCTACCACGAGGTGCTGGCGGAGGCCGAGGAGGCGGGCGCGGACCTCGTCGTCATCGGCTCGCACCGTCCCACGATGGCGACCTACCTGCTCGGCTCGAACGCCACCACGATCGTGCGCCACGCCACGTCGTCGGTGCTCGTGGTGCGCTGACGGCGGGCGGATCACGACCGCGGGGCGAGGCTCTCGGGCGGGTCGTCCGGGGAGAAGCCCCGCGGCTTGTTGAGGCGCACCATCGGCTCGAGCTGCCAGATCCCGAGCAGCGCCACCGCCGCGGCGACGAGCGCGAGGGCGGTCTCGCCGATGCGGTGAATCTCGAGCGCGAACACCGCGAGCGCGCCGACGATCAGCACGGACACGAGCGCGGTCACGATCCAGATCGGCCAGGGGCGGCCGGCGACGAAGCGGGCCTGCGGCGCGGCCTTGGCCGTGCGGCGCAGGAGCTCGCGCAGGAACCGGCCGTAGGCGGCGTCCTGCCGACGGGCGTCGAACATGGCGCGGTAGGTGACCGACGAGATGGCTACCGAGCGCCCGTCGTCGAGCTTGAGCTTCGCCTCGCGCCGCCCCGGCGCGAAGGATGCGGGCGCGTAGGTGAGACGCACCTCCCTCACCCGCTCGAGCGGCAGCCGGTCGACGCGACCCATCCGCTCCACCTCGAGTGCCTTGCCCTTCAGCCGGAAGGCGATCGGGAAGCCGACCGGGCGGGGCGTCTGCTCGTAGGCGAACGCCTCCCGGGACGTGTCGCCGGACGGCTCTGGAAGGGGCTCTGGAAGGGACTTGGAAACGTCGCGCGTCATGGCGGTTCCATGGACGCGCGCGGGCCGAAACGCAAGCGCCCGCTCACCCCTGCGGCGGCGCGAGCCCCGCGACCGCGAGCGCCTCGGCCTGGCGCGCGGCGAGCGCGTCGAGATCGAAGCGGGCGATCTCCTCCTCGAAGAGGCGGTGATAGTTCAGCTCCGAGCGCAGGTGCAGGTAGACCGCGCCGAGCCCGATCGCCGCCCGGTCCATGAACACGAACTCGCGCGGCACCGTCACCGGCCCCTTCTCCTTGAGCGCCTTGTGCACCTCGAAGGCCTCGCGCCGGCCGTAGGCGCCCGGTGAGACGCCGTCGGCGATGGTGCGGGTGCGGTCCTCCAGCAGCGGGCCGTAGATGAAGCGCGCCCAGATGTTGAGGATGTCGATCAGCTCGTCGTTGAGCCGCTTGAAGCCCCAGGTCTCGTAGGCGTGGACCATCCGGGCGCGGTCGTTCTCCTGCAGGCCGCGATAGAGATCGACGACGCCACCCACGAATTTCGGCGGGAAGATGCGCACGCAGCCGTAGTCCAGCAGGTTGATGCCCCGCGCCTCGCCGTCCTCCTCCCACACCGAGTAGTTCCCCAGGTGCGGGTCGCCGTGGATCATCGCCCCCGACGAGAAGGGGTGCCACCAGGCCTTGAACATCGCGATGGCGAGGCGATTGCGCACCTCGACGGGCTCGTCCTTGTAGCCGAGGATCTTGTTGCCCTGGAGCCAGCCGAGCGTGAGGAGCCGCTTCGTCGACAGCTCGTCGACGATGTCGGGCACGCGCACCTCGGGCACGGAGGCGAGCGTGTGGGCGTAGATTCGCGCGTGCTTGGCCTCGCGGACGTAGTCGAGCTCCTCGCGCACCCGCTCGGCGATCTCCTTCTTGATCTCGCTCGTGTCGATCGCCGGATCCATGCGCTTGTGCAGCGCGAAGGCGAAGTCGAGCTGGCGCAGGTCCGCCTCCACCGCGGACTGCATGTCCGGATATTGCAACTTACAAGCGATCTCACGCCCGTCGAGCGTGGTCGCCTTGTGCACCTGACCGAGCGAGGCGGCCGCCGCCGGCTTGAGGTCGAACGCGCCGAAGCGCGCCCGCCAGCCCTGGCCGAGCTCGGCCTGCATCCGGCGCTTGACGAAGGCCGCCCCCATCGGCGGCGCCTCCGCCTGGAGCTTCTGAAGCTCGGCGGCGTATTCCGGCGGGACGACGTCGGGAATGGTGGCGAGCAGCTGCGCCACCTTCATGATCGGGCCCTTGAGACCGCCGAGCGCCTGCGCGAGCGCGGCGGCGCCCTGCGCGTCCTCGCGCCCGAGCATGCGCGCGCCGGCCATGCGCGCGGCGACGCCGCCCATGTTCGCGCCCACCCGCGCGTAGCGGGCGGCGCGGGCGGAGAAGCGGTTGGCCTCGCGGTCTCGGTCGTTGCCTTCGCTCATGGGGCTGCGCCTGTCCTCGAGGTCGTCCGTCGGGGTGGATGTAAGGCGCACCCGGCCGCCAGCCAGCTCCCTGGGGGAGAGGTCTATGGCCGCAGGGGCGGACGAGGGCAGCGGGACGTGCCCCCCGCTCACCCCTCCTCCATCGCCTCGAGCTCCCCGATCAGCCGCTCGATCATCGACAGGCCGATCTTCCAGAACTCCGGCGTCGTCGCGTCGAGGCCGAAGGGCTTCAAGAGCTCCCCGTAGTGCTTCGTGCCGCCGGCGGCCAACATCTCGAAATAGCGATCGACGAAGCCGTCCGAGGCGTTCTCGTAGACGCCGTAGAGCGAGTTCACCAGGCAGTCGCCGAAGGCGTAGGCGTAGACGTAGAACGGCGAGTGGACGAAGTGGGGGATGTAGGCCCAATAGGTCTCGTAGCCCTCCGAGAGCCGGATCGCCGGCCCCAGCGAATCCGCCTGCACCGACATCCAGGCGGCGTTCAGATCCTCGGTCGTCAGCTCGCCCTCGCGGCGGGCGACGTGCACCTTGCGCTCGAACTCGTAGAACGCGATCTGGCGCACCACCGTGTTGATCATGTCCTCGACCTTGGCGGCGAGCATGGCGCGGCGCTCGGCCGGCTTCGTCGTCTGGTCGAGGAGGCGGCGGAAGGTGAGCATCTCGCCGAAGACGCTGGCGGTCTCGGCGAGCGTCAGCGGCGTCTGCGCCATCAGCGCGCCCTGGGGCGCGGCGAGCACCTGATGGACGCCGTGGCCGAGCTCGTGGGCGAGCGTCATCACGTCCCGCGGCTTGCCCTGGTAGTTGAGCAGCACGTAGGGGTGGGCCGAGGGCACGGTCGGGTGCGCGAAGGCGCCCGGCGCCTTGCCCGGCCGCGTCGGCGCGTCGATCCAGCCCTCGTCGAAGAAGCGCCTCGCGATGTCGGCCATCCTCGGCGAGAAGCCGGCATAGGCGTCGAGCACGGTGGCGCGCGCGTCCTCCCAGCGGATCGTGCGCTGCTCGACCTTCGGCAGCGGCGCGTTGCGATCCCAGAACTCGAGCTCGGGCTTGCCGAACCACTTCGCCTTGAGCGCATAGTAGCGGTGCGACAGCCGCGGATAGGCCTCCCGGACGGCGGCCACGAGCGCCTCCACCGTCTCGCGCTCGACGCGGTTGGCGAGGTGGCGCTGGTCGGCGACGTCCGTGAAACCGCGCCAGCGATCCGAGATCTCCTTGTCCTTGGCGAGCGTGTTGGTGATCAGCGTGAACGTGCGCAGGTTCTCGCGGAAGGTGGCGGCCAGTGCCGCCGCCGCGTCGCGCCGCACGGTCTCGTCGCGGTCCTGGAGCTTGTTGAGGGTCGGCTCGATCGGCAGCTCCTCGCCGCGCACCGTGAATCGGAGGGAGGCGATGGTCTCGTCGAACAGACGGTTCCAGGCGCCGCGCCCGGTCACGGACTTCTCGTGGAACAGCTCCTCGATGCGATCCTCGAGCTGGAAGGGCTTGTCCTTGCGCAGGTCCTCGAGCCAGGGCCTGTAGTGCGACAGCGGCGCCTGCGCGACGAGCGCGTCGACGCGCGCGTCGTCGAGCCGGTTGAGCTCGAGGGGGAAGAACAGGAGCTGCGCGGTCGCGGCGGTGAGACGCTCCTGCGTGTCCCCGTAGAACTTCGCCCGCCTCGGGTCCGTCGTGTCGCCGGCATAGACGAGGCCGGCGTAGGACATCAGCCGGCCGAGCAGGTCCTCCAGCCGGTCGTAGCGGGCGATGGCCTCGAACAGCGCCCGCGCCGCCCCCTCCCCCGCCGCGATCCCGGCGAGCTTCCCGCGATAGGCCTGCGCGAACGCCGCGCACTCGTCCTTGGCCGCCGCCATGTCGCGGGCGAGCTCGGGCGCGTCCATCGCCGGGTAGAGATGGGTGAGATCCCATTCGGGCAGGGTGCCGAACTCGGTCGCCGCAGTGCCCTTCGCGGGAGCGCCTTTCGTGGCGGCGCCGCTCCCGGCGGCTGCCTTCGGTGCGCGGGAGAGCGGGCTGGCGGGCGAGCGGTCGATCGTCATGCGGCGAGTGTCCTCGTGGGCGGCGGTGGCGATACGCGATGCGTGAGGAGCCATATTGGCCGCTCGGGCCGCGCGCGCAACCGTCGCGGTCGCGTCGGGCCGTCGCGGCCATCCACAACCATGCGCCGCCGCGTCAACACCCTCTTAACCCCTTGGCCCCAAGGTGCCCCGAAACGACACATCCCCTCGAGCCTGGTGCCCCTCTATGACCTCGACGATCCTGATCGTGGACGACGACCCCGTGCAGCGGCGCCTGCTCGAGGCGATGGTGCGGCGATTCGGGTACGAGGTGCGCGTGGCGGAGAGCGGGGCGCAGGCGCTCGAGACGCTGCGCGCGGAGCCCGGGATCGGCGCCGTGGTGCTCGACCTCGTCATGCCCGATCTCGACGGCATGGGGCTCCTCGCCGCCATGCGCGAGGCGGGGATCGACGCGCCGGTGATCGTGCAGACCGCCCACGGCTCGATCGAGACCGTGGTCCAGGCCATGCGCGCGGGGGCGATAGACTTCGTGGTCAAGCCCGTGGGCGCCGAGCGGCTGCAGGTGTCGCTGACGAACGCGCTGCGGGTCGACCAGCTCGAGGACGAGATCCGGCGCATGAAGCGCCGGGCCGAGGGCACGCTCAGCTTCAAGGACCTGGCCTCGCGCTCGCCCGACATGCTGCGCGTGATCCGTCTCGCGGAGCGCGCGGCGAAGTCGACCATCCCCGTGCTGATCGAGGGCGAATCGGGGGTGGGCAAGGAGGTGCTGGCGCGCGCCATCCAGGGCTCGGGGGACCGGCGCGGCAAGCCGTTCATCACCGTGAATTGCGGAGCGATCCCCGAGAGCCTCGTCGAATCGACCCTCTTCGGCCACGAGAAGGGCGCCTTCACCGGCGCGACCGAGCGGCATCTGGGCAAGTTCGTCGAGGCGAACGGGGGGACGCTGTTCCTCGACGAGATCGGCGAGCTGCCTCTCGACGCGCAGGTGAAGCTCCTGCGCGCCATCCAGGAGGGCGAGGTCGATCCGGTGGGCGCGAAGCGGTCCGTGCGCGTCGACATCCGCCTCGTCTCGGCGACGAACAAGAGCCTGCTCGACCTCGTCAAGCAGGGCAAGTTCCGCGAGGACCTGTACTATCGCCTCAACGTCTTCCCGATGACGCTGCCGCCCCTGCGGGCGCGCCGCGAGGACATCCCCGACCTCGTGCGCTCCTTCGTGGCGCGGGTGGCGGCGGAGGAGGGCAAGCGCGTGCGCGGGGTGGCGCCCGCGGCGATGGAGCTGCTGACCCGCTACGACTGGCCGGGCAACGTGCGCCAGCTCGAGAACGCGATCTTCCGCGCGGTGGTGCTTTGCGACGGCGACCAGCTCGGCGTCGACGAGTTCCCGCAGATCGCCGCCCAGGTCGCCGGCTACGACGTCCGCATCCCGCCCGCCCCGGTGTTCGCCGAGACGGGGACCGCGCAGGCGCCGGTGCGCGAGGTCGTGCACGTCGAGGTGAAGGACCCGAGCGCGCTCCCCCTCCTCGACGAGGACGGGCAGGCGCGCACTCTCGAGCAGCTCGAGCTCGAGATCATCCGATTCGCGCTCAGGCACTATCGCGGGCACATGTCGGAGGTCTCACGCCGGCTCGGGATCGGGCGCTCGACGCTCTACCGCAAGCTCAAGGAATTCGGGCTCGAGGACGAGGCCGCCGCCTGAGGGTGGTCCGCGCCCCGGATGCTTGCGGCGCGGGTGCAACAGCGCGCGGGAAAACGCGCGCGCGGGCCTCACGACGATTGATGACAACGGCCAAGGTTGGCAGGCTCCCCAGATGATCGCGTTCGCCCCACGTCCCGTCCGCAACCCCGCCGCCCGCAACCGCGCCGCCCGCAACCGCGCCGCGCCGGCCCTGGCGC
>NZ_JBQTCJ010000078.1:0-21428 GCF_052380005.1 Salinarimonas sp. NSM | reverse complement strand
GCTCGAGCCCCCGCGCGCGCCGGATCGCCGGGCCGATCGCCTCCGCGAGCCGGGCGTGGTGACGTGCCTCGTCCTCCCCGGCCGCGAGCGCGTTCGCGGCCGCGAGGCCGCCGTAGAGCGCCATCGCCATCCCGTCGCCGCAGAACGAGGGCACGACCCCGGCCTGGTCGCCGACGCGCAGGAGGCCCTCCGGATCGGCGCGCGACGGCCGGTGGACGAAGCCGTAGGGGATGCGCGCGATCGCGCGGGGTCGCTCGCCGAGGACGCGTGCGTCTGCGAGGAGGGCGGCGAGCGCCGGCGTCCCGGCCGCGATGCCGGAGATCAGCCGCGGGAGGCCGCCGGCCGCGCGCAGCCGCCGTGCGGGCGCGACGAGGCACAGGTTCGCCCGTCCGCCCTCGACCCGCTGCAGCCCGGCATAGCCGCCGGCGAAGAGCACGAGCGCGATGCGCCCGTCGAGCCGCGCCGTCGCGTCGGGCGCCAGCGCGAGATGGACCTTCAGCCCCACGAGGCCGGGATCGGCGGGGTCGGGCCGGGCGTGGCCGCGCAGGTCGTGCTTGCCGGTGGCCAGCACGACGCGCGCCGCCGTCACGACGTCGCCGCCGTCGAGCCGCGCCGACCAGCGCCCGCCCTCCCGCGCCCCTTCCCGGTCGAGCCTGCGCACGGCGCGGCCGCGGCGCAGCGCCACGCCCGCCGCGGCCGCGCGCGCGAGCAGCGCCTCGTCGAGCCGCGCGCGGGTGAGCCCGCGGGCGACGAAGGGCAGGTCCGCCTCGGCGCTGCGCGTCCCGTTCACGAGGGCGAGCCGCGAGATCGACGGGCTGCCGGCGAGCGCGTCCGCGAGCCCGATCCCGTCGAGCATCGCGGCCGCCTCCGCCGACAGGAACTCGCCGCAGACCTTGTCGTGCGCCCCCGCCTCGCGCTCGACGAGGACGACGTCCGCGCCCGCCTCGGCGAGTCGGATCGCGCAGGCGGCCCCCGCGAGCCCGCCGCCGACGACGAGGACGTCGCCTCCGGTCGACCGTGCGCTCACGGCAGCGGCTCCGCGCGCAGCCGCTCGACCACGAGACGGAAGGGGAATCGTCGGCGGATCGCGACCGCGTCGGCGAGGCCGGCCGCGACGGCGTAGCGGCGCCAGTCCGCCTCGACGAAGCTGCGCGCGATCGAGAGCGGCCCGTCGTGGCGCACGAAGGGATGGCGACGCAGGATCGTCGCGAGCGCCCGAAAGCCGTGGAAGGCGAGGCGGCTGCGTCGCAGGTCGTTGACGAGGAAGCCGAGCCGGGCGCGCCGCTCCATGCCCGAGAGCAGCGCCGGGATCGCCTCGTCGTCGAGGTGGTGCGCGACCAGCGAGGTGACGATCAGGTCCGGCCGGGCGCCGTCCTCGGCGAGCGCGTCCCCCACCCGCCAGGCGATCGCGTCGGCGGGGTCGCTCGCGGCGCGGGCGGCGGCGATGGCCGTGGGCGAGCGGTCGACGCCCTCGAGGGCGAGGTCGAGACCGCGGCGGCGGCCGAAGGCGGCGAGCGCGCGCAGTCCGTCGCCGTCACCGCAGCCGAGATCGCGCACGACGAGCCGACGTCCCGGCGCGCGCCGCGCGGCGCGCGCGACGAAGTCGAGCACCGGCCGACGGCCGAGCGTCAGCGTGGTGACGCCGGCGAGATCGGCGTAGCAGGCCGCGAGCGTCGCAGGCTCGACGGCGGGATCGTCCATCAGCTCGGGACCGGGGGCGCGCCGGGCGGCGTCGAAGCGCGGGCTCACGCCGCCCTCGCAAAGCGGAAGGTCTCGGCCACCATGCCCGGCCCGAAGGCCATGCCGATCCCCGGCTCGCCGGGCGGGCCGGGCCGCGCAAGGAGCTCGGCGAGGACGAAGAGCACGGTCGGCGAGGACATGTTGCCATGCTCGCGCAGCACCGCACGCGCCGGCGCGAGCGCCGCGTCCGGCAGGTCGAGCCCGGCGGCGACCGCGTCGAGCACCGTGCGCCCGCCGGGGTGGACCGCCCAAAGCGCGATGGCGTCGGCCGGCGTGCCGGCCAGCACGCCGCCCGCGTCGTTGCGCGTTCGCTCGCGGGCGAGCGTGCTCTCGATCGCCACCGGCACCGCGCCCGAGAGATGCATCAGGAATCCCGAGTCGGCGACGTCCCAGGTGATCCGGTCCGCCGTCGCGGGGATCGTCACCGCGCGGAAGGGCCCGAGCGCGACACCCCGCGGCTCGGCGCTGACGAGGGCCGCCGCCGCGCCGTCGGCGAACAGCATCGCCGAGAGCATGGTCTCGAGGTCGTCGACGTCCTGGAGGTGGAGCGTGCACAGCTCGACGCACACGACGAGCACCCGCGCCTCCGGCTCCGAGCGCACGATGTGGCGCGCGGTCTTGAGCGCGTTCACGGCGGCGGCGCAGCCCATGAAGCCGAGCACGACGCGCTCGACGTCCGGGTCGAGCCCGAGCCGCTCGACGAGGCGCTGGTCGACGCCGGGTGCGCAGAACCCGGTGCAGGACGCGACGACGAGGTGCGTGATCGTGCCGAGCGGCGTGTGCGTCGCGAGGTCGCGCACCGCGGCCTCGGCCAGGGCGGGCGCCGCCTCGGCGTAGCGGCGCATGCGCGCGGCCGTTCCCGGGAAGCGGCCGCGGGAATAGAAGCCCTCCGTGTCGACGGCGTCCCCGCCGTCGGTCGCCGGCGCGAGGGTCGACCAGCGCCTCTCGATCCCCGACCGGGCCGCCATGCGCCGGAACAGCGCGCGCTCGCGCGGGGCCGAGAGCGTCGCCTCCGCGAAGGCGCGGAAGGCGCCGTGGACCTCGTGCGGGGGCCGCGCGCGGCCGACGGCGACGACGTGAGCGACCGCGGGGGCGACCGCGGGGGCAACGACGGGGGCGACTTGCGGCAAGCGGGTTCCTCCTCGTTCCGGACCGTGGGTGGAGCCCGGTGGCGACGGGCGGACAAGCCGCGAGCCGCCCCCCGGGTTCGGCGGTGCGCCCGCGCCGACGCGCGTCCGACGACGGATACGAGCGCCCGGCGGCCACGGTTTCGCCCGCGCCGCGCGCCCGCGTGCCGCACCCGGAGCGCGACGCCGCCGGCGCCGTCGAGCTCGGGCGCTGACAGGACGACGGCGCTCGGCTATGAGCGGGCATGACCGAGCCGGAGCCCGCGCCCGTGAAGATCCTCCTCGTCGTCGCCGTCGCCCTCGTCGATCCGGACGGGCGCGTGCTGATCGCCCAGCGGCCGGAGGGAAAGGCGCTGGCCGGCTTGTGGGAATTCCCAGGCGGCAAGCTCGAGCCCGGCGAGCGGCCGGAGGCGGCGCTGATCCGGGAGCTCGAGGAGGAGCTCGGCATCGTCACGCAGGAGGCCTGCCTCGCGCCGCTGACCTTCGCGAGCCATGCCTACGACGACTTCCACCTGCTGATGCCGCTCTACATCTGCCGGCGCTGGCAGGGCTTCGCGCAGGCACGCGAGCACGCCGCCCTGAGATGGGTCGCGCCCCGCCGCCTGCGCGATTATCCAATGCCGCCGGCGGATGAGCCGTTGATCGCGACCCTGATCGACACCCTCGGCTGACGAAGGCGTCGCATTACCGCAGAACATGGTCCCGCCGCGTCCTATGGGCCTGCCTGCGTGATGGTGATGCGCGCGCGTTCACCTTATGCGCCGAGCGCGTTGAGGATCTGTTGACTCTGCGCTCGGCTTATCGTTCACTCCGTTCAACCGCGAGTTCTCTCTACGGCCTGTGTGCCGGCTGGAGGCGTATGGCATGATCCGCGTCGGCTCGATCGAGGAGATCCCCCAGCCCGCCCGCGATCGCATCAAGGCGAAGGTGATGCGGCGCTTCGTGGAGCATCTCAACGACCGCCCCGAGATCTCGGACGAGACGCTGCGCGCCGCGCTGGGCTTCGACCGCACCACGCTCGAGGCGATGTATGCCGGGCTCTCCGAGCGCGATGCGGAGCGGGGGGCGCAGGCGCGTGTGAGCGCCGGCCGGAACGGCCTCTCCCATGCTTCCGCGGCCCGTCCGTTGGTCGCCGGCGTCTCGGCGGCGCAGGCGCCGATGGCCGCCTCGCTCGGCGGTGCCGCGAACGACGCCACCCCCGCGCAGGCCGGCTGCTGTCGCCGCGCGGCGGTGCGCGACTGATCCTCTCCGGACGACCCTCCGGACGACACTTCGGAAGACACTTCGGCACGACGAGACGGGAGACGACGTGATGGCCAACGGTGTGCATGCGGGACACGGCGCGGGCGCAATGGGATCGACGGGAGCGCCGGTCGGCGCACCCGCCGGCGGGATGGAGGCGCTCCAGGGCGATCCCGCCTTCCACATGCTGCTCTCGGAGAGCGCCGAGGCGCTCGGCGCGACCGAGGGCGAGCTGATGCAGGCCATGCACGCCGCCGAGGCGCTCGTCGCGGGGCGCGACGACCTCACCGAGGAGCAGAAGCTCGCCACGATGATGGATTACGTCACCGGGCAGTTCGGCGCCTCGGACCTCACCAACGACGAGATGATGCAGCTCATGGAGCTGTGCCGCATGTGCCTCGACGCCTGGACCGCCGAGGCCGCCGCCGAGGAGGGCTACGAGATCGTCCAGACCGACCGCAGCTTCGTCGACCCGATCGCCGGCGTCGTCGACATGATCGGCCGTCCGACCACCGGCCGGCCGGAGCCCGAGGCGCTCTCGGCGCCGCGCATGGGTCCGCTGCGCCCGGTCGAGACCGGTGACGATCCGGAGGAAGAGGACACCTGATCCGACCCGGTCGAACGGGTCGGCTATTTCACAAAAATCGATTGTTGAAAGCAAGCGCGCGCCCGGCCTTGGTCGAGCGTGCGCTTTCGGTCGTTCTCGGATGCGGTTCTTCTCGAACTTAAGCGATGCTAAACCACGCGTGATCTAGCGTGCGGGCGTTTCCTCGTTCGAGCGCCCGCCCCCGGGGCCGCCTGCGGAGCGTCTCCATGCCGTCCATCCGTCGCACGAGCCTTCTCTTCACCGGCGCGGTCGCGGTCGCGGTCGTCGTCGCCGCCGCGGTGGCGGTGACGACGGAGATGCGCCGCCTCTCCACCGCCGTCGCTGTGGGCGACGGGGTCACCGCGCTGTCGTACCTGAACAAGGCCACGATCGAGATCTCGCTCGAGCGCTCTCTCTCGCAGGTCGGCCTCGCCCTGCCGGACGCGTTCCCCCCGCGGTTCCGGGCCATGCTCGACGCCCAGCGCGCGAAGTCCGACGCGCTCTTCGCCGCGCTCGAGGACCATCTCGCGGCGGTGGATCTGCCCGGCGAGCCGGAGCTGGCCGAGGGCCTCGCCCGGCATCGCACGGCGCTCGCCGAGATCCGCGCCGTCGTCGACCCCGCGCTCGCCGCACCCGCGCCCCAGCGGCGGAACGCCGACGCGGGCACGATCGATCGGCTCAAGGAGACCATCGCGGCCATCAACGCGCTGGGCGACGTCGTGCGCCCGGCGGCGAACGAGACGCCGGCGGCGATCGCGGCGCACGACCTCCTCATGCAGCGCGCCTGGATCATCCGGGAGTACGGCGGGCGCGAGCGCACCTACTTCGCCATCGCCACCGCGCTCGGCACGCCCGTCCCCGCCGAGAACCTCCCCGAGATGCACGAGTCGCACGGGCGCGTGCTGCAGTCCTGGGGGCTGACACGGAGCCTCGCCTCGCGCGCGACCCTCGACCCGGCGGTGTCGCGGGCGCTCGCCGCGGTGGGCGAGACCTATTTCGAGGACTACGAGGCCCTGCGCCGGGCGCTCTACGCCGGCGCGGGCACGGCCGCCTACCCCGTCGATTTCGAGACCTACTTCGCGCGCTCGACCGAGGCGCTGGACACCGCGGTCGCGGTCGTCGTCGCAGCCGGGGACGCCAACATCGCGCTCGCCGCGGAGATGCGCGCGGCGGCGCGCGCGAAGCTCCTCGCCATCGCGGCCCTGGCACTGGCGGGCCTCGTCGGGGCCGGGCTCGCGGTGCGCTACTTCCAGGTGCGCGTCGCCGGCCGCATCGTGCGCGCGACGCAGGCGATGACCGCGCTCGCCGGCGGGGCGGCGGCGGTCGATCTCGCGCCGCTCGCCGGGCGCGACGAGGTCGCCGACATGGGCCGCGCGCTCGCCGTCTTCCGCGACAACGCCCTCGCCCGGGCGCGGCTCGAGTCGCAGGCCCGTGCGGACCGGGAGAAGGAGCTGGCGCGCCAGGACCGGATCGAGGGGCTCGTCCAGCGCTTCCGCGACACCGCCGCGCGGGTCGAGAGCGCGCTCTCCTCGGAGACCGGGGCCATGGGCGAGACGTCCGCACGCCTCACGACGGCGAGCGCGTCGGCCGCCGACCAGGCGCGGGCCGCCGGCGCGGCCTCGGCGCAGGCGGACGAGAACGTGCGCGCGGTGGGCGCCTCGAGCGAGGCGCTCGCGGGCTCGATCCGCGAGATCGCCGGCCAGGCGCGCGCCACGAGCGAGCGCGTCGCGCACGCCCGGGCCATCGCCGAGCGGGCCACCGCGACGGTCGGCGCGCTGGCGAAGGGTGCGGAGTCGGTCGGCGAGGTCGTGGCGCTGATCCGCGACGTGGCGGAGCAGACGAACCTGCTCGCGCTCAACGCCACGATCGAGGCCGCCAGGGCCGGTGAAGCCGGGCGCGGCTTCGCGGTCGTCGCCGCCGAGGTGAAGACGCTCGCCGAGCAGACGGCGCGGGCGACCGAGGAGATCGCCGGCCAGATCGCCGGGATCCAGGGCGCGACCGGCGACGCGGTCGGCTCCATCGACACGATCGCCGACACGATCGGCGAGATCGCCGCGCTCGCCGAGGCGCTCGCCGGCGCGGTGTCGGTGCAGGACGGCTCGACCCGCGACATCGCCCGGGCGATCGGCCGCGCGGCGGAGGGGTCAGCCGAGGTCGCCCGCAGCCTCGACGTCGTGACGCACGCGATCGAGGACGCGCGCGCCGAGGCCGACCGGGTGCGCGCGGTCTCCGATCGCGTGGCGGGCGTGGCGGAGGACATGGCCAGGGCGGTCGAGGAGTTCGTCGGCGGGGTCGCGGAGGACGTCTCGGAGAGGCGTTCGGAGACCCGCGTGCCTGCGCGCGACCCCGTCGTGCTCGCCGTCGACGGCATCGAGGTCGCGGCGAGCCTCGTCGACGTCTGCAGCGCGGGCCTCAAGGTCGTGATCGGCGCAGCCGAAGGGCGCGGGCGGGCGGTGCTCGAGCCTGGCGCGCCGGTCACCGTCGCCTGGGAGGACGGGACCCACGTCGAGGGCGAGCTCGCCTGGGCGTCGCGCTCCCACGTGGGCGTCCGTGCGGCGAGCGACATGAGCGCCGTCGTGGCGCGCTACGAGGCGCGGGCGGCGCGCTCCGGCGCGCGCGCGGCCTGAGGGCGCGCATCATCCTTTTCGCGGGGTGGTGTCGCGCGTGCCGGGGGCTCAAGATCGCACCGGCCCACATCCGTCCGCCGAGAGAGCCGAATGACCCCGATCCGCCCCCGCCGCAGCGCCCTCTACATGCCGGGCTCGAACGCCCGCGCGCTGGAGAAGGCGAAGAGCCTCGACACCGACGTGCTGCTCCTCGACCTCGAGGATTCGGTCGCGCCCGACGCGAAGGAGGCCGCCCGCGGGCAGATCTGGGAGGCGGTGCGGGCCGGCGGCTTCGGCCACCGCGAGGTCGTGGTGCGCGTCAACGGGCTCGAGACGCCCTGGGGCGAGGAGGACCTGAAGGCGGCCGCCGCCTGCCGCCCCGCGGCCGTGCTCGTGCCGAAGGTGTCTGCGCCGGAGGATCTCGGCCGCGTCGGCGCCCGGCTCGACGCGTTCGGCGCCCCGCACGGGACGCGCATCTGGGCGATGGTGGAGACGCCCGCCGCGATCCTCCACGTCGCCCAGATCGCGGCGGCGGCGCGCGATCCGCTCAACCGTCTCGCCTGCCTCGTCATGGGCACGAACGATCTCGCCAAGGAGACCCGCGCGCGGCTTCTGCCCGGGCGCGCCGCGATGCTGCCCTGGCTGATGCAGGCGCTCGTCGCCGCGCGCGCCGAGGGGCTCGACATCCTCGACGGGGTCTTCAACGGCCTCGACGACGCCGAGGGGCTCGAGGCGGAATGCGTCCAGGGGCGCGACATGGGCTTCGACGGCAAGACCCTGATCCACCCCAGGCAGCTCGCGCCGGCGAACCGCCTGTTCGCGCCGGACGTGGAGGAGGTCGCACGGGCCCGCGCGATCATCGCCGCCTTCGAGGAGCCGGAGAACGCCGGGCGCGGCGCCATCGCCCTCGACGGACGCATGGTCGAGCGCCTCCACGCCGAGATGGCCCGGCGCACCGTGGCGCTCGCCGACGCCATCGCCGCACGGGGCTGACGCGGCGTGGGCGCGCGCCCGCGGAATCCGGTCCGCGCCCTTCCATCGCGCCGCGCCCTCGCATAGATAGGAGGGGCGAGAGCCGGGAGATCAGCGCCGCGTGAAGAAGGTCTACGTCAAGTCCTACGGCTGCCAGATGAACGTCTACGACGCCGAGCGCATGACCGACGTGCTCGCGCCGGAGGGCTATGCCCAGACGGACGTGCCGGAGGAGGCCGATCTCGTCGTCCTCAACACCTGCCACATCCGCGAGAAGGCGGCCGAGAAGGTCTATTCCGAGCTCGGTCGCGTGCGCGTGATGAAGCAGGAGCGCGCGGCCGCCGGGCGCGAGACGACGGTCGTCGTCGCCGGCTGTGTCGCCCAGGCCGAGGGGGCGGAGATCCTCAAGCGCGCGCAGGTCGTCGACGCCGTGGTCGGCCCGCAGAGCTACCAGCGCCTCCCCGAGATCCTGCGTGCGGCCGAGCGTGGGCGCGTGGTCGACACCGAGTTTCCGCCGCAGGACAAGTTCGACGCGCTGCCCGCGCTCGACGCGCGGCGCGTGCGCGCGCGCGGCGTCACCGCCTTCCTCACCGTGCAGGAGGGCTGCGACAAGTTCTGCTCGTTCTGCGTCGTGCCCTACACCCGCGGCGCGGAGGTCTCGCGCCCCGTGGCGAAGGTGCTGGCGGAAGCCCGCGCGCTCGCCGCGGCCGGCGTACGGGAGATCACCGTCATCGGCCAGAACGTCAACGCCTATCACGGCGAGGGGCCGGACGGGCGGACCTGGGGTCTGGCGCGGCTGCTGCGGGCGCTCGCCGAGATCGAGGGCGTCGCGCGCCTGCGCTACACGACGAGCCATCCGCGGGACATGGACGACGATCTCGTCGCCGCCCATCGCGACCTGCCCCAGCTGATGCCCTACCTGCACCTGCCGGTCCAGGCGGGCTCGGACCGCGTGCTCGCGGCGATGAACCGCAAGCACACCGCCGACGACTACCGGCGCATCGTCGATCGCGTGCGCGCCGCGCGGCCCGACATCGCGCTCTCGTCGGACTTCATCGTCGGCTTCCCGGGCGAGACGGACGCGGAGTTCGCAGACACGATGCGCCTCGTCGCGGATGTCGGCTTCGCCTCCGCCTTCTCCTTCAAGTACTCCCCGCGCCCCGGCACGCCGGCGGCGGACGAGGCGGATCAGGTGCCGGAGCCGGTGAAGGTCGAGCGGCTCGCCCGGCTCCAGGCGCTCCTCGAGGAGCAGCGCCGGGCCTTCAACCGCGCCACGGTGGGCCGGGTCGCGGAGGTGCTGGTCGAGAAGCCCGGGCGCCATCCCGGTCAGCTCGCCGGCAAGTCGCCCTGGCTGCAGGCGGTGGTGATCGAGGGCGCGCGCCTCGCGCCCGGTGACATCGCCGCCGTGCGCATCGGCCGCACGGGCTCGAACAGCCTGTTCGCGGAGGTGCCGGTCAGTGCGTTCGACGCGACGAACGCGTCCGCCGCGCCGTCATCCGTTTCGACGAACGCTTTCGCAGGAGAAGCCGCCTTTGCCGTCGACTGACCGCCCCCGCGGCGACGCGACGACCCGGAGGGCCGCGGGCCACCCGGGCGTGGAGGAGATGGCGCAGATCAGCCTCACCTTCGACGACAACAGGCTCGCGAGCCTCGTCATCGGCCACTACGACCAGAATCTCGCGCATCTCGAGCGCCGGCTCGGCGTGCTCGCCAACGCCAACGGCAACTGCGTCGTCCTGCGCGGCACGCCGGAGGCGACGGAGCAGGCGCGGCGCGTGCTCGAGAGCCTCTACGAGCAGGTGCGCGACGGGGCTCCGCTCACGCCCGGCGACGTCGACGGCGCCATCCAGGAGAGCGCGATGCAGGGCGTCCTCTTCCCCGCCGGCGACCCCACCGCAGGGGAGCCCGCGACCGCGGGCTTCGAGGGCGTCGCCACGCGCCGGCGCGGCTTCGTCAAGGCCCGTAACCGCGCGCAGGACGCCTATCTGCGCGCTCTCAAGGCCCACGAGCTCGTCTTCGCCGAGGGGCCGGCGGGCACCGGCAAGACCTGGCTCGCCGTCGGCTTCGCGGTGTCGCTGCTCGAGCGCGGCGACGTCGACAAGATCATCATCACCCGCCCGGCCGTCGAGGCCGGCGAGCGGCTGGGCTTCCTGCCCGGCGACATGCGCGAGAAGGTCGATCCGTACCTGCGCCCGATCTACGACGCGCTCTACGACTTCATGGAGGCCCGCCACGTCGAGCGCGGGCTCACCACCGGCATGATCGAGATCGCGCCCCTCGCCTTCATGCGCGGGCGCACCCTCACCTCCGCGGTGGTGCTGCTCGACGAGGCGCAGAACACCACGACCATGCAGATGAAGATGTTCCTGACCCGCCTGGGCGAGGGCTCGCGCATGATCGTCAACGGCGACCCGACGCAGATCGACCTGCCCCAGGGTCAGGCGTCCGGGCTGGTGGAGGCGTCGCGCATCCTCCAGGGCGTCGAGGGCGTCGGGCGGATCCGCTTCGCCGAGGGGGATGTCGTGCGCCATGACATGGTGCGGCGTATCGTCGCGGCATATGACGCGGACTTCCGCGCCCGCGTGGCCGCCCAGGGTCCCGAGGGGGCTTCCGGTGGCGATCGCGGGCGGGGTCGCGGCCGGCCGGAGACGCGGGCGTGAGCGCAGTCGACCTCACCCTCGACCTGACCATCGAGGCCGGCCCCTGGGATGCGCTGGGCGACGTCGAGGGCGTGTGCGCACGCGCCGCCGAGGCGGCCCTCGTGGTCGCGGGAGTCGAGGGGCTGGTGGCGCTGGAGCTTCTCCTCACCGATGACGACGCCATGCGGGATATCAACCGGGAGTGGCGACGCATCGACAAGCCGACCAATGTCCTGTCCTTTCCCGCCGCTCCCACGCCGGGCTTTCCCGGCCCGCGCCCGCTCGGTGACGTGGTCCTCGCCTTCGAGACCCTCGCCCGCGAGGCGCGGGAGGAGGGCAAGACGCTCGCCGACCACGCCTCCCACCTCCTCGCGCATGGCGTTCTGCACTGTCTCGGGTATGATCACGAGACCGACGCGGCCGCCGAGGAGATGGAGGCGCTGGAGACGCGGGCCATGGCGCTCATCGGGGTCCCCGATCCGTACGCGGGGACGCCCGCTGCCGGCAAGCCCTGACGCCACCCATCGCAGCGCGACGAACGGACGATGACCGACGGTACTTCCACACCCCCCCGCCCTTCGCCCCCTCCGACGGCCGCCGCGGAGGCGGCCCGCGACCCCCGCGAGGGCGACCGAAGTCCCGCCCCCGCGGACGGCGGCGCCGGCGAGGACGCCGAGCGCTCCGCCCGCGAGGGCTCCCGCGAAGGCTGGATCGACCGACTGCTCGCGCGCGTCGGGCTGCGCTCGCGCGAGACGACCCGGGCCGACCTCGAGGACCTGCTGGCGCTCACCGCCGAGAACCCCGGCATCTCGGCGCACGAGCGGGCGATGCTGCGCAACGTGCTGCGCTTCCACCGCATGCGCGTCTACGACGTCATGGTGCCGCGCGCCGACATCGTCGCCGTCGCCCACGAGACCTCGCTCGGCGAGATGCTGCGTGTGTTCCGCACCGCGGGCCATTCGCGCCTGCCGGTCTACGGCGAGACGCTCGACGACCCCAAGGGCATGGTCCACATCCGGGACTTCCTCGACTATCTCGTCGCCCGGGCCGAGAGCGGTGGCCCCCGCCGGCGCAAGGAGGCGGGACGCACGACGGGCAAGCCCGCCGACGGCGAGCCGCGCGACGCCAGGCCGGCGAAGGCGCCCGGCGGGAGAGCGACCTCCGCCAAGGTCCCCACCGCCAAGGCGGCGGCGAGCACCCCCGACGCGAAGGTGACGAGCCGTCCCGAGCCCAAGGTCGGTTCCGAAAGGGCCGGCTCCGACAAGGCCGGCAACGGCCGGCCCGGCGAGGGCAAGCCGGCGGCCGCGAAGGCGCTCGACGCTGTGAGCCTCTCCAACATCGACCTCTCGGCGACGCTCGCCTCGGCACGCATCCTGCGGCCCGTCCTGTTCGTGCCGCCCTCCATGCCCGCCGTGGAGCTGCTCGTGCGCATGCAGACCACGCGCACCCACATGGCGCTGGTCATCGACGAATACGGCGGTACCGACGGGCTCGTCTCGATCGAGGACCTCGTCGAGATGGTCGTCGGCGACATCGAGGACGAGCACGACCTCGCCAGCCAGGCGATGATCCGCGCGAGCGGCCCGGACACCTGGGTCGCCGACGCCCGCGCGGACCTCGAGGAGGCCTCGCAGGTGATCGGGTACGACTTCACCGAGGCCGAGGTGGCCGAGGACGTCGATACGCTCGGCGGCCTCATCGTCGCGCTCGCCGGGCGCGTGCCGGCTCGATCCGAGCTGATCGCGGGGCCGGAGAGCTTCGAGTTCGAGGTGCTCGACGCCGATCCGCGCCGGCTCAAGCGCGTGCGCGTCCATCGCCGCGACCCGAGCCTGCGGCTCGTGCCCGCGGGCGTCGCGACCGGCATCGCCGGCCGGCGCGGGGGGCGCTCCGAAGACGAGGGGCAGGGCGCCGCTGCCGATCACGCGCCCGGGTCGGCGCCGGAGCCGGTGGCCGAGCCGGCCCCCCCGACCGAGGGTCCGCCCTCCGACGCCGCCCCGGCCTCCCCCGCGGAGGCGCCCGGCGAGACCGAGCGGCGGCAGCCACCCGCATGACCGCGCTCGCCCACCGCGTCGTCCTCGCCTGGGGCTGGCGGCGCGCACTGATCGCGGTCCTCGCGGGCGCGACGGGCGCGCTCGCGATGCCGCCGTTCGGCGTCTTCGCCGCGCTCGTCGTGGCGCTCGTCCCGGCCGTCTGGCTCCTCGACGGTCTCGGCACCCGCCGAGATGCACGGACGCTCGCCAGCGCGGCCTGGATCGGCTGGCTCTTCGGCTTCGGCTACCATCTCGCAGGGCTGTGGTGGCTCGGCGCCGCCTTCCTGATCGAGGCGGAGCGCTTCGCCTGGGCGATGCCGCTCGGGGTGATCGCGCTGCCCGCGATCCTCGCGCTGTTCTCGGCGCTGGGCTTCGCGCTCGCGCGGCTCCTCTGGTCGCGGGGCGCCTGGCGCGTCCTGGCGCTGGCCGCCGGGCTCGCCGCGGCGGAATGGCTGCGCGGCCATCTGTTCACGGGCTTTCCCTGGAACGCGCTCGGCATGGCGCTCGCCCAGGACGTGCGGACGATGCAGGCGGCCGCGATCCTGGGGCTCTACGGGCTCGGCCTCCTCGCGGTGGCGATCGCGGCGGCGCCCGCGACGATCGCCACCGGCCGCACGCCGGCCGCGCGTGCCGTCCCGAGCCTCCTCGCCGCGTGTGCCTTCGCCGCGCTCTTCGCCGCCGGCCTCTGGCGGGTCCCGGCCGCGCCGGTCCCGGAGGTCCCGGGCGTCGCGCTGCGCGTCGTCCAGCCGAACCTGCCGCAGACGACGAAGAACGACCCGGCGCGGCGCGAGGAGGTCATGCGCGCCTACATCGGGCTGTCGGATCGCGCCGCCTCCCCCGAGAGGACCGGCATGCGCGACGTCACGCACCTGGTCTGGCCGGAATCCGCGTTCCCCTTCCTGCTCCACCGCGAGCCGCGGGCGCTGGCGCAGATCGCGGCCCTGCTGCCTCCCGGCGCCCTGCTGGTGACGGGGGCCGCGCGCTTGGACGAGGGCTGGCTGCCGGGCGAGGAGGGGGTGTTCTACAACTCGATACAGGTGCTCGGCGACGACGGCACCATCCGCGACACCTACGACAAGGTGCATCTCGTTCCTTTTGGTGAGTATCTGCCGGATGCGTTCGCGTGGGCGCTGGAAACTGTCGGGTTACGCACTTTCGTCGACGTGCCCGGAGGCTTCGCAGCGGGAACGGAACGGCGGATCCTCTCCGTGCCAGGACTACCAGAAATTGCGCCCTTGATCTGCTACGAGGCCGTCTTTCCCGGCGCCGTCACCCCCGACGGCGAGCGCCCGGGTGCGCTCCTCAATCTCACCAACGACGCCTGGTTCGGCGATACGCCGGGCCCGCGCCAGCACTTCGCGCAGGCGCGCCTGCGGGCGGTCGAGGAGGGGCTTCCCCTCGTGCGCGCCGCCAATACGGGCATCTCCGCGGTGGTCGATCCGTACGGGCGCGTCGTGCAGCGTCTCGACCTGGGTGTCGCCGGCACTCTCGACGCCGGGCTGCCGCGCGCGCTCGAGCCCACCCTGTACGCGCGTTTCGGAGATGGCGTTTTTGCAATCTTGCTTCTAACGTGCGTCGCGGCGGCGCTGCTCCAGCGCGCACGCGACCCGCGGGTCGGCGCCGCCTGACAGGTTCGCCGAGGTCCCCGCAACGGGGCGAGCCCTCATCCGAGGGCGACGGTTTCCCGCCAGGAGCGATGCGTTGAAGAAGTCTCCCAACCCGATCGACAAGCACGTCGGAAGCCGCGTGCGCATGCGCCGGATGATGGTCGGCATGAGCCAGGAGAAGCTGGGCGAGGCCCTCGGGCTGACGTTCCAGCAGGTGCAGAAGTACGAGAAGGGCACCAACCGGATCGGCGCCAGCCGGCTGCACCAGATCGCCTCGATCCTCGGCGTACAGGTCGAGTTCTTCTACGAGGGCGCGCCGCAGCTCGAGGGCACGCCCCCCGCCGTCGGCGACGGGCTCTCCGAGCCGCCGACGCCCGCCTACGTCTCGGACTTCCTCTCCACGTCCGACGGGCTGCACCTGATGCGCGCCTTCGTGCGGGTGCGGGATCCGAAGGTGCGCAAGCGCATCGTCGAGCTCGTCGAGGCGCTCGCCGGCGAGGACGAGGCGGCCGGGGATGCGAGCGCTGCCGTTCGGTAGAGCGGACGCGTTCGCTCTGACGGGTTGACCCCACCGCCGGTTGATGGCATCTAGAGATCAGTTCATCCGTTTTATCGGACGGTGCTGCGCGTGCCGTTCGGACAGGAATGAAAGGATCTCCCGCCGTGGCGCGCTCCAGCTATCTGTTCACCAGCGAATCGGTGTCCGAAGGCCATCCCGACAAGGTCTGCGACCGGATCTCCGACGAGGTGGTCGACGCCTTCCTGGGCGAGATGCCCGAGGCCCGCGTGGCGTGCGAGACGCTCGCGACCACGAACAAGGTCGTGATCGCAGGCGAGACGCGCGGGCCCAAGTCCATCACCCACGACTACATCGCCCACCTGGCGCGCCTCGCCATCAGGGACATCGGCTACGAGCAGGACGGCTTCCACTGGGACAGCTGCTCGATCGACGTGCACCTCCACGCGCAGTCCGCCGACATCGCCCAGGGCGTCGACGCCGAGGGCGCGGGCGACCAGGGCATCATGTTCGGCTACGCCTGCGACGAGACGCCCGAGCTGATGCCGGCGCCGATCTTCTTCGCGCACAAGATCCTCAAGACCCTCGCCGACGCCCGGAAGTCGGGCGAGTCGAAGGTGCTCGGCCCCGACGCCAAGAGCCAGGTCACCGTGCGCTACGAGAACGGCAAGCCGATGGGCGTGACGCAGATCGTCGTCTCGACCCAGCATCTCGACGAGCACCTGACCTCGCACGACGTGCGCGCGATCGTCGAGCCCTACGTGCGCCAGTCGCTCCCGGAGAACTGGATCGAGCCGAGCTGCGTGTGGCACGTCAACCCGACAGGCAAGTTCCTCATCGGCGGCCCCGACGGCGATGCCGGGCTCACCGGTCGCAAGATCATCGTCGACACCTATGGCGGCGCGGCGCCCCACGGCGGCGGCGCCTTCTCCGGCAAGGACCCGACGAAGGTCGACCGCTCGGCCGCCTACGCGGCGCGCTACCTCGCCAAGAACGTCGTCGCCGCGGGCCTCGCCTCGCGCTGCACGATCCAGCTCTCCTACGCGATCGGCGTGGCCAAGCCCCTGTCGATCTACGTCGACACGCACGGCACCGGCCGGGTCGAGGAGGCCAAGCTCGAGGCGGTGCTGATGGACGCGATGGACCTCTCGCCCCGCGGCATCCGCACGAAGCTCGGCCTCGACCGGCCGATCTACGCCCGCACCGCGGCCTACGGCCACTTCGGCCGCCCGGCCGAGGCGGACGGCGGCTTCTCCTGGGAGGCGACGGACCTCGCCGACAGCCTGAAGCGGGCGTTCTGAGCGGGCGCGGCCTTTCCAGGTCGATACGGAACGGGCGGCGATCCGCGGGGATCGCCGCCCTTCTTCGGACGGCAGGCCGCGATCAGGCGAAGACGCCGGCGTCGACCGCGTCGATGCAGTCCATCACCTCGCTCGCCCGGCCCTCCCGCACGAGCTGCATCGCTGTCCGCCCGCCGAAGCCGGCCAGCGGCTCCGAGCGGTACCAGGCGTAGGCGATGAGCGCCGACCCGAAGCGGGGCTCGACGCGGCTGAGCATTTCGACCAGATCGCGCAAGCGTGCCTGCGTCACGGCGCTCGCGATCCGCTCGGGCCGCAGCACCGCGTCGCGGCCCAGGCCGACGGTCTGGGCGACCTCGTCGCGCGTCGTACGCAGCTGTTCCGCGATACGACCCGGCGCGAACTGTCCGTGCTCGGCGAAAGCATCGAGACGCATATCATCCTCCACTTGGACTGACGCAATATATCGTCTGAACGAGTGGCATACAAGGAGGCTGCGAGGGCGCGACCGCCCTCGCACCCTCTTCCCTCACCCCGCCTTCGGCGAGATCAACTTCCTATTGATCAGCGCCTCGGCGATCTGCACGGCGTTGAGCGCCGCGCCCTTGCGCAGGTTGTCGGAGACGCACCAGAAGGAGAGGCCGTTCTCCACCGTGATGTCCTCGCGGATGCGCGAGACGTAGGTGGCATCCTCGCCGGTGGCCTCGTGGGGCGTGACGTAGCCGCCGGGCTCGCGCTTGTCGATCACCATCACGCCAGGCGCCGAGCGCAGCAGCGCGCGCGCCTCGTCCGCCGAGAGCGGCCGCTCGAGCTCGACGTTCACCGCCTCCGAGTGCGAGACGAACACCGGCACGCGCACGCAGGTGGCCGTGAGCTTGATCTTCGGGTCGAGGATCTTCTTCGTCTCGGCCACCATCTTCCACTCCTCCTTGGTCGAGCCGTCCTCCATGAAGACGTCGATCTGGGGGATGAGGTTGAAGGCGATGCGCTTGGGGAACTTCTTGGGCGCGAATTCCTGCAGCGAGTAGACCGCCCGCGTCTGGCGGTCGAGCTCCTCCTCGCCCTCCTTACCGGCGCCGGAGACCGACTGGTAGGTCGCCACCACCACGCGCTTGATCGTCGCCGCGTCGTGCAGCGGCTTCAGGGCCACGACGAGCTGGGCCGTCGAGCAGTTCGGGTTGGCGATGATGCCCTTCTTCCGGTAGCCCTCGACGGCGGCGGCGTTCACCTCCGGCACCACGAGCGGCACGTCCTGGTCCATGCGCCAGGCGCTCGAGTTGTCGATGACGACGCAGTTCTGCGCCGCGATCTTCGGCGCCCATTCCTTCGAGACGTCGCCGCCCGCCGACATCAGGCAGATGTCGACGTCGGAGAAGTCGAAACTGTCGAGCGCCCGCGTCTTCAGCGTCCTGTCGCCGAAGGAGACCTCGACGCCCTGGCTGCGGCGCGACGCGACCGCGACGACCTCGTCGGCGGGGAACGCACGCTCGGAGAGGATGTCGAGCATGACGCGCCCGACATTGCCCGTCGCTCCGACGACGGCGACCTTGTAACCCATGGGATGCTTCTCCTCGCGATGGAACCGGGCTCCCCGGGTTTCGCGACGCCCGCGCGGCGCGTGCCGCCTGCGGGCTCGGACCTCCCGCCCGGCGGGGAGGGGTCCGGGAACGAGAGGGCGTTCAGCGGCGCGTGGTGGCCGCCGTCGTGGACGTGGTCGTTTTGCGCGTGGTCATCACGGCCGGACGCATCGTCTCGCTCTCGTTCGCCGCCCGGTCGAATGCGCCGGGTCGTCCATCCGTTCCTGACGCCGAACGCCGCGCCTGTCAAGACGCGCGCACGCGGGCTCGGACGACCGCGGCGACGGCGATGCAACGATGGATTCACGCTCCCGCGCGAAAGGCGGGCGCCGGTAACCGGCCGTTCGCCGGCGCGGGCCGAGGCTCGCGCCGGACGAACGGGAGGGATGGCGGGACCATGCGCGCGGCGCGGCGATTTCGCGAGGCGGAGCTCATCGAGCTGGGGGCGGGCTGGGACGAGAACGTTCCCGCCGCCGCGGCCGATCGCGGCCTCGCGCAGGGGCTCTCGGGCCTCCTGACGGCGCTCGCCGGCGTCGGGCTCCTCGTCCTCGCCGTGGCGCCACCGCCTCCGGGGCTCGAGGACGGGCCCCGAGACATCGCGGATCTCCTCGCCCGCCCCGATCCGGTCCTCACCGCACCGCCGCCGGCCTGGCGGGCGCTCGAGACGCCGCAGATCGTGCTCGGCCTCGACGCGCCGGGCGTCGGCGGCCTCGCCTCGCGCCACGCGGCGCGCGTCCACGGGAGCGGCGCACGGGAGGACGCCCTCGTCTTCGGCGGCTTCGCCGAGGGCGGCACGCACCTGCGCCTCACCTTGCACCGCGCCGCACCGAGTGCCGCCCCGGATGCGGCATTGGAGGCGCCGCGCGCCTTCTTCGTCGAGGTGGCGCTCGCCGCCGCGGAGGCCGGCCTCGCCATCGCGTCGAGCGGCCAGCCGGAGGCGGTGGCGACCGGCTTCGGCGTGCTGGAGGCGGCGCCGCTCGTCCTGGAGAACGGCCCCGTGCGCGCCTGCCTCGCCTTCCGTGGCGGCGCCGGCCCCCGGCTCTCGGGTTGGCTGTGCGCCCAAGAGGGCACGCCCGAGGCGACGCCGGAGCGCCTCGCCTGCCTCGTCGACGGGCTCGTGCTGCTCGACCCCGGCGGCGACGCGGCGCTGGCCGAGGCCTTCGCCCGGGCGACGGCGACCCGCGGGGACCGCGGCTGCGCTGACCGCGCCGATCCGGGCACCGTCGCCGCGATCGACGCCGCCGCGTCCACCGCCACTCCCGTGCGCGTTACCGCCCCTGCACCGCCGCCGCGCCCCGCCCGACTCGGGGCGTCCTCCTGAGCGGCGAGGCCCGCGCGGGGAACCCCGGGCGATGCACCGCGTCGACCTCCGAGCCCAACGGTATTGACGTCGCCCGAGAGCAGGCCTATCTAGAACGCATGAGGAACATTCACGGCCTGTTCTGGAGAGACGCCTTGCGGGGCCTGCGCGGCGGAACGCTGGCCGGGGACACCGCAGCCTCTGCAGCCTCTGCGCGCGCGCGGGAGGAGCCGCTGCGTGCCGTGGCCGGCCTTCCTTCCGCAGCGGCGCTCTCCGCCTGGCGGGGACGCTCCGGGCGCCGCGTGGTGGTCGCGGTACACGCCCTCGCCGCCGTCGACCCGGACGACCTCGACGGCACGGTCGCGCTCGCGGTCGTTCGTCCCGAGGCGGGACCGGCGCGCGTTCGCGCCGCCACGACGGCGGACACCCTGGCGACGCCCGGCCGCCGACGCGCCTGGCTCGAACGGGCGGCAGCGGGGGGCGCGACGGAGATCCATCTGCACCGGCTGGCCGAGACCGCGGATGCGCGCCGCGCCGTGGCCGCCGATCTCGGCATGCGAGGAACGGGCGAGCAAGCAGGCGAGCGATGCGTTCGGCGCACGGGGCGCACACGGCGCGGTGCGCCGGAACGCGACGACCGTACGCTCCCGGTGCGCACGGCCCCACCACGCGATCAAGCGGGGCCGAGGCGGCGGGGGACGCGCCGCTGAGCCGGTGGCCCGGTCACCCTGTTCGCGTCACCGGCGGCGGCGAGCCGGCGCCGGGCAGGCGTGAGGCATCCTCCGCCAGCGCCGCGGCGAGGCGTGCCAGATGCGGGTCGTGCACGCCGAGCTCGACGAGGTGCACCGCCGTCGAGAGCACGTAGTCCGGGTTCGCGCCGGACCGGCCGACGCCGCCGCGCACGATGCGCAGCGTCTCGTCGAGGTCGAGCCGCCCGGCATATTGCAGATGCGCGCGATCGACGACGTAGGTCAGCGCCGTCACGAGCCGTCCGTCCGCGAGCCGTGCCGCGAGCCGGCGCTCCAGGTACACCGCCGTCGCCTGCTCGCGGGCGCGCAGGTAGGCGATCGTCTCCTGCGCATGCGTGGCGCCCACCCGGAAGGCGACGCCGCGGCACGAGCCGCCGCGGTCGAGGCCGAGCACGAGGCCGGGCCGCTCCGGCGTGCCGCGGTGGACGTGCGAGTAGACGCACAGCGAGCGATGGAAGCCGCGCACCCGCGCGGCGTGGCGCTCGAGGAACGGGAAGCCCGGCCGCCACATCAACGACCCGTAGCCGAACACCCACAGATCGGCATCCTCACCCGTCGTCATCCGCACTCCGTCCATCGTCCCCGTCGTCCGCGTCCGACGCCTAAGCCTCGACGCGCTGCGGCGCAACCGCCACGACCTCGACCGCCGCGGCGACGCGCCATTTGCCGCCTCCCGGTATTTCCGCTACCACCCGCCGCGCCCGTCCCGGCGCCCGCCGGCGGGCGAGCGAGCCTCGAGGAGCGCGCCACGATGACGACACCGGATCGGCCCGAGCGGACGCGGGCGCCCCGCAGGGGGTCGCGCGTGTGGCTGTTCACGCCCTTCGTCCTGCTCGGGCTCCTCGTCGTCGCCTGGAGCATCGCCTGGTTCGTGATCCGGGAGCGCGTCGCCTCGGAGCTCGACGCGCGGCTCGCCGCGCAGGTCTCGCAAGGCCGCACCTGGACCTGCGCCGACCGGCGCATCGGCGGCTTCCCCTTCCGCATCGAGATATCCTGCGCCCGCCTCGCGCTCGAGACCGACGACGGCCTCTTCCTCGATCTCGGCCCCGCCCGGGCCCTGGCGCAGGTCTACCAGCCGCGCCACGTCATCGTCGAGGTCGACGGCCCGCTCGCCGCGCGCACGCCCGAGGGGACGCTCGATGTCGAATGGACGTTGCTCGAGGCCTCCGTCCGCAATCTCGGCCGGGGCACGGAGCAGCTCGCCGTCGTCGTCGCCGATCCCCGCGCCCGTGTCGCGGCCGCCGGGCTGCCGACGCCCCTGGCGGCGCAGGCCGCACGGGCGGAGCTCTACGTCCGACCGAGCCCCGGCGCCACCCGTCTGGAGGGGCCGATCGATGCCGTCCTGCGTGCGGTCGCGCTGGAGGCGCCGGGCGTCGGCGATGTCCTTCCCGCGGCGGCCGCCGTGGCCGCGCCGACCGACGTCGAGGCGCAGCTGCGG
>NZ_JBQTCJ010000077.1:0-21474 GCF_052380005.1 Salinarimonas sp. NSM | reverse complement strand
CCTCTCACGCTGTCGGAATGCGTCGGCCGTCTCCAGCGCGACTGCGCCGTCGCGCTGCGCTCGCCCGCCGAGCGCCACGTCGCCGGCCTCTCCCGCCTCGCCGCCTGCCGCACGCCCCAGGACCTCGCCGCCACCCAGCTCGCCCTGGCGAAGGAGGCCGCCGCCCGCGGCTTCGAGGACGCCGCGCGTGTCGCAGAGAGCTGGGCTCGGGTGCATCGCGCCGTGGCGCGGGTGTGGATGGGTGCTTTTCTCTAGCCGCCGTGCGCGCCGCCCCACCGCCCCAGCGCATTCCGCAGCACGATCGCCGCGCCCGGCTTGAAATCCTCCGCCGTCACGAGCGCGCGCGCGAGGTCGGGGAGGGGCCAGGGCTCGAAGCCGGCGATCTCGTCGTCCTGCGGCATCGGCCGCTCGTCGGGCGTCATCGCGAGCTCCCAGACGAGGAGGTCCTCGCGGGAGAGCCCGTCCGGCCCCGGCGCGACGCGGTCGAGCCGGGCGACGGGGCGGGCCGCGCGCAGACGCTCGCGCGCCAGGCTCGCCTCCTCGCGCGCCTCCTCGCGCAGCGTCTCCTCCGGTGTCGCGCCGGCGGGAACGCCGCCGGCGACGGTGGTGTCGAGGAGCCCCGGTGCCGTGCGCTGACCCATCCCGCGCCGGGCGAGCCAGACGCGCCCCGTCCCGCCCGCGACATGCCCGACGAGGCAGACCTTGCGCACCAGGAGCCCCAGCGGCTCGGCGGCGGCGCGATCGATCCGCGCCAGCTCCGCCCCGTCGCGCCCCGCCCGCACGCCGATCGCCTCGCCGCGCGGCGGCGGGCACAGGCCCGCCGCGAGGAGTCGCGCGAGCGCCGCGTCGAGCGATCCCTGGAGAGTGCCGACGGGAAATGCGAAGCCGTCGGGCCGCGGCGCGGCGAGCCCCGACAGCACCGCCGCGACGGGACCCGTCGCCGCGCCGACGGGCTCGCTCGTGCCGTCGACGTAGAGCAAGGCATAGCCGTCCGGCAGGCGCTCGTTCAGGGGCTTCGACAGCTGCATGGCGCGACCCTCCCGAGAAAGCTCGAGGGGCAACGCGCCGGCGGCGGCCTCAGTGCCGGGTGCCCGTCGCGCGCTCGGGCTCGTCGCGGGGGATGCCGATCCTGCGCCCCACGGCGTCCGGCCGCGGCAGGCGGGCGTGGGCGGCGCGCATGACGTCCAGGTTGTCGCGGATCGCATCGGGGAAGGGCGTCACCCGCTTCGTCGTCATGTCGACGTGCAGCGAGAGGATCTCGCAGGTCGCCGCCGTCCAGCCCTCCCGGGCGTGGCGCGCCTCGAGATAGACGTGGAAGCGCTTCTCGTCGCTGTCGAGGAGCTGGAGCGTCACCCGCACGGGATCGTGGGCCACCAGCTCGCGGCGATAGAGCACGTGCGCCTCCGCCGCGAAGTAGGAGGCGCGCCGCTCGGCGACGTAGTCCGGCCCCAGCCCCACGACGCCGAAGGCCTCGTCCAGCGCGCGGTCGAAGAGGACGTGGTAATAGGCGAGGTTCATGTGGCCGTTGTAGTCGATCCACGTCTCCTCGACGCGCATCGTCGAGGAGACGAACGGCGCGAAGAAGAAGATCGGGGTCGGCGCATGCTCGGCCACGGGAGCCTCCCTGGCAACGATCCGATCAACGTGCCCAATAAGCGAGCGGCCGTCCAGCCCGCGTGGCGAGCAAAATCGGTTTAGGTGCCTCCGGGCGGCGTCGGGCGAGCCCGTTTGCCTACGGATGCCGCGACTCTTCCCACTCTGATAATCTCCGGTCGCTGCGTGTGCCACTCACACGTGCGCCGCAAATCCCAAGCGCTCCCCCGAGGACGTCATGAACGCACCCGCTCGCCCGCTCCGCAACAGGCCCGATCCGCAGGCGCTCCGCGCCGTCCTCGACGGGCTCCAGGCCCGCTTCGGCGAGCGCTTCTCCACCGCCGAGGCGGTGCGCGCCCAGCACGCCGCGACCGTGACCTGGGTCCCGCCGGAGCCGCCGGACGCGGTCGTCTTCGCGCAGACCACGGAGGAGGTCGCCGCCCTCGTGCGCCTGTGCGCCGAGCACCGCGTGCCAGTCATCCCCTTCGGCACGGGCTCCTCGCTCGAGGGCCACGTCAACGCGCCCTGCGGCGGCGTGTGCGTCGATCTCTCGCGGATGGATCGGGTGCTGCGCGTCAACGCCGAGGATCTCGATTGCGTCGTCGAGCCCGGGGTCACCCGCACGCGGCTCAACGCCCACCTGCGCGACCAGGGCCTCTTCTTCCCGATCGACCCCGGCTACGACGCCTCGCTCGGCGGCATGGTCGCCTGCCGCGCCTCGGGCACGAACGCCGTGCGCTACGGCACGATGCGCGAGAACGTGGTCGCGCTCACCGCCGTCCTGCCGAGCGGCGAGATCGTCCACACCGCGAGCCGGGCGCGCAAGTCGAGCGCGGGCTACGACCTCACGCGCCTCCTCGTCGGCTCGGAGGGGACGCTCGGCATCACCACGGAGATCACGCTGCGGCTCCAGGGCATCCCCGAGGCGATCTCGGGCGGCGCCTGCCCGTTCCCCTCGGTGCGCGCCGCCTGCGAGGCGACGATCCTGACGATCCAGTCCGGCATCCCGGTCGCGCGCATCGAGCTGCTCGACGCCGCCCAGGTCGCCGCCTGCAACGCCTATTCCAGGCTGGCGCTGGAGGAGGCGCCGACGCTCTTCGTCGAGTTCCACGGCAGCGAGGCGGGCGTGCGCGAGCAGGCCGAGCGCTTCGGCGAGATCGCGCGCGAGTGCGGCGGCGGCACCTTCGCCTGGGCGACGGAGGCGCAGAGCCGCACGCGGCTCTGGCAGGCGCGCCACGACGCCTACTGGGCGGCGCTCGCCCGACGGCCGGGCGCGAAGGGCGTCTCCACCGACATCTGCGTGCCGATCTCGCGGCTCGCCGACTGCGTCGAGGAGACCGTGGCGGACATCGAGGAAACCGGGCTCGTCGCGACGATCCTCGGCCACGTCGGCGACGGGAACTTCCACGTCCTGCCCCTCGTCGACGTGGCGGACCCCGACGAGGTGGCGCGCGTCTACGGCTTCATCGAGCGGCTGATCGCCCGGGCGCTGTCGATGGAGGGCACCTGCACGGGCGAGCACGGGATCGGGCAGCGCAAGATGCGCTTCCTCGTGGACGAGCACGGCGCGCCCGCCGTGGAATTGATGCGCGTGATCAAACGTGCGATCGATCCTCACGACATCATGAACCCGGGAAAGGTCCTCGTTCCCTGACCCGGGCACGGTCGACCCGAGGATCTGTTCGTCTTGCGTGACATCCTGACCGCGATCGCGGGGCTCGTCATCGTCCTGCTCACGGCGGCGCTCGTCGCGCCGCCCCTGATCGACTGGGACCTGCGGCGCGGGGAGGTCGAGCGCGCCCTGTCGCGGGCCGCGGGAGCGTCGATCCGCACCGAGGGACCCCTCGACGTGCGCCTGCTGCCGTCGCCGCGGCTGAGCGTCGGGCGGCTCGCGATCGGCGGGGACGAGCCCGGTGCTGCCTCGCTCGCCGCGCAGGACGTCGTCGCCGAGATCGAGCTCGCGCCGCTCCTGCGCGGCGAGGTGCGCTTCTCCTCGGGCCGCGCCGCCGCCGCCGCGATCCGCGTGCCGACCCGCGGCGACGAGGGCCTGCGCCTGCCCGCGGCCTTCGCGCCGGGCACCGAAGGCGGCGCGCGCTTCGCCTTCGACGACCTGCGCGCCGAGACGCTCGCCGTTCTCGCGGTCTCGCCCGAGGGCGAGGAGCGCCGCTGGCTCGACATCGCCGCCGTGCGGCTCTCGGCGGACGCGCTGGGCGGGCCGTACCGGATCGACGGCGTCGCCGAGGACCTGCCGTTTCGCCTCGTGACCGGCCGCTTCGACGCCGAGCGGGTGATGGCCATGCGCTTCCAGGCGGGCGAGGACGGGCCTGTGCGCTTCGACGCGCAGGGCGCGCTCGCGCTCGCGCCGTCGGGTGGCGGCTACTGGGCGGCGACGCTGACCGGCGAGGGACGCATGATCGTCGCCGCCGCCGAGCCCGACGCGGCCCCGCTCGTGGTCGAGACGACGTTCGCCACGGCCGAGCGCGGCGTCGCGCTGAGCGCCCTCTCGATCGAGGCGGGGGACGCGGGGGCCGGCACGCGGCTGGAGGGCGAGGGCTTCGTCGCCCTCGACGACCCGCGGCTTTCGCTCGATCTCGCGACGCGCCGGCTCGTCGCCGAGCGCGTGATCGACAGCCCGCTCGGCGCGGCGCTCGCCGCCGCCGCGGACGGGCGGCTCGGCCTGCCGGTCGATCTCGATCTCGCCGCCGACAGCGTCGCGCTCCTCGACGAGGAGATCGCGAGCCTCGCGGTCGCGCTCACGGCGCAGGGCGATCGGCTGCTGGTGCGCTCGGCCGCCGCGGTGCTCCCCGGCGACGCGCGGGCGCGCTTCTCCGGCGAGGTCGGGCTCGACGGCCCGCCGAGCGCCGACGGACGCGCGAGCCTCGTCACCCAGGACGGCGCGCGCCTCGCGCGCTTCCTGCGCCGCTCCGGTGTCGACGGGCCGCTCGTCGACCTCCTCGACGGCCAGCCGCTCGACGTCGCCGCGGACGTCGTCTGGCGCGAGGACCTCGTCGCGCTCTCCTCGCTGCGCCTCGCCGCCGGCGACACGGCGTTGACGGGCACCGTGCGCTGGGATGCGCAGGGGCCCGGCGGGCGGCCCAAGATCTCCGCACAGGTCGCCGCGGACGGGCTCGACGTCGCCCGCCTGCCGCAGCTCTCGGCGCTCTCGGACCTGCCGCGGGCGCTCGACGTCGAGCTGGTGCTCGATGCCGAGGACGTCCGCTTCGAGGGCGCGGAGGGCGCGGGCCGCATTCGCGCCCGGCTGCAGTCGCAGGGCGAAGGCATCGAGATCGAGACGCTGGAGATATCGAACCTCGCAGGGGCGGAGGTCTCCGTGTCCGGGCGAATCGGCGAGGACGGGTCCGGGAGGATCGCGGGGCGCCTCGCCGCCGTCGCCGCCGAGCCGCTGATCGCGCTGCTCGGCCGCGTCGCCTTCGGCGAGGCGGTGGCGCTGATCCCGGGCTTCCTGCGCGAGGGCGCGCTCGACGTCGCGCTGACCGTGGAGCGCCTCGCGGAGGGCCGGGGCGCCGCGACGGGCGGGCTGCGCACGGCGATCGAGGGCACCGCCGCCGGGGGGCCGATCAGCGCGCAGTGGCTGACCCTCGACGGGCGCACCGAGCGGCTCGAGCTGGAATTGTCCACCGCCGACGTCGCCGGCTGGCTCGACGCCGAGGGGGGCGCGCCTGTGGCCGAGACGGTCGCGGGCGAGCCCGCCCTCGTCGCTCTCACGCTCGGCCGCAGCGGCCCCGACCGGTTCGTCGCCCGCGTCACCGCCGACGTGGCGGGCCTGCGGCTCGACACGAGCCGCCCGCTGGTGCTCGACGCCGTCGACTTCGCGCCGCTCTCCGGCGAGATCGACCTCGTGGCGCAGGATCTGCGCCCGGCACTGGCGCTGCTGGGTGGCCGGGTCGTGGCCGACGATCCCGTCGCCGCGACCTTGCGCGCCTCGATTCGCCGCGAGGGCATCGAGACGCTCCTCGAGGCCGGCGGCAGCATCGCCGAGACGAGCGTGCGGGTCGACGCGACCCTCCCGCCGGACGGCCCGGCGCACGCGGAGGTCCGCACGGCGCGCCTGTCGCTGCCCTGGCTCGTCGAGGCCTTCGCGCTGGGCGACGTGCTCGGGCGCGGCACCGCCACGTGGTCACGCGAGGCCTTCGACGTCCTGGCGCGCCCGCTCGAGCGCGGCAGCGCCACCGTGATCGTGCCGCGGCTCGATCTGGGGCGCGGCTACGTCGCCACGGATGCGCGTTTCGACGTCGCGCTCGAGCGCGACGGCATCGTGATCAACGGGCTCGAAGGCTCGCTCGCGGACGGGCGCCTCGCGGCGGACCTGACGCTGAGCCGCCCGGCGGCCGAGCGCGCCTCGATCGTCGGCGAGGCCTCGCTCGCCGATCTCGCGCTCTCGCGGCTCGCGCCCGACCTCGCGGTCGACGGCCGGCTCACCGGCACGATCGACTTCGGCGGCGCCGGCGGCAGCATCGCCGAGGTGGTGGGCGCGCTCGCGGGGGAGGGGCGCATGACGATCGCCGACGTCGTCGTCCCCGGTGCCGACCCGACGGCGATCGGCCGCGGCCTCGACAGGGTGCTGGCGGAGGAGGATCCGCTCGGGGGCCGGCGGGTCGAAACCTACGTCTCCGCCGCCCTCGACGAGGGGCCGCTGCGGATCGACGCCGTGGAGGCACCCGTGACGCTGGTCTCGGGCGTGCTCGGCCTCTCGCCGGTGCGCGCCGAGGCGCCCGGCGGTGCATTCGAAGGGGCCGTCGCCCTCGACCTGCGGGCGCTGACGCTCGAGATCCGCGGTTTCCTGCGCGGCGAGGACGCTCCGCAGGGCTGGGAGGGACCCCCGCCGACGATCGGCGTGACCCTCGCCGGACCGCTCGACGCCCTCGCGCGCACGATCGACGTCGGGCCGCTGACGAACGGTATCGCGGCGATCGTCCTCGAGCGCGAGCTCGCCCGCATCGAGGCCTTCGAGCGCGAGGCGAGCGAGCGGCAGCGGCGCGTCGACGAGGCGCGCATGCTGCAGCTGCGCCGCGAGCGGGCGGAGGAATGGCGCCTGGAAGCCGCGCGCCTCCGCCAGGAGGAAATCCGCCAGCGCGGCGCCGCCGAGGCGGCCCGCCGCGACGCCGAGCTGCGCTCGCTCGACGCGCTCGATCAGGAGCGTGCCCGGCAGGCGGTGGTGGAGGAGGAGCGCCGCCGGCTCGCGGAGGAGGAAGCCCGCCGGGTCGCCGAGGAGGAGGCCCGTCGAGCGGCGGCGGAGGAGGAGGCCCGTCGAGCGGCGGAAGAGGAGGAGGCCCGTCGAGCGGCGGAAGAGGAGGCGACGCTCAGGGCGCTGGACGAGGAAGCGGCCCGGACGGCGGCCGAGCCCGCGGCCACAGGCGGCTTCGACGTCGAGGCCATCCGACGCCTCCTGGACGGCCAGACGCTCGACCCGCCCGCCCTCGGAGCAACGGACCCCTGACGTGCCGGGGAAGGAAATCCTGGAGCGGAACGTGACGACCCAGGGTCTTATAGTTGCACCACGTAAGCTAGATTATTTTAGATTGTAAATCCGCAGATCTCCGCCTATGCTCGGTCTACCAAGAAACGAGCCTGGGAAGGAAACGCGATGTTGGCGAGGCTGCAGGCGGAGCCATGCCCACCACTCGTGGGCTACGGCGTCGGGCACTGCCCCGGAGCGTCCACGACATCGATGACGTGCTCGCGTTCCTGCTCGCGCTCGCCGATACGCCCGGGCTCGCCGTGGAATGCCCGTCCTGTGGTGTGGTGCCGCGGCCGGAGCTCGACGGCGCGAGCCAGGCTCGCGCCCTCGCGGCCGAGGTCGGCCTGTTCCTCGAGATCGTGCGGGCCTATTGCCGTCACTGCGAGGCGCGCGGGCTCGCTCGGCCCGAGACGAGCGTCCTGTCGACGGCTTCCTCGCAGCTGCCGATGCTCGCCACGCTGCTCGACGGCACGGGCCTCGTCTGCGTGGACCGCATCGGCAACGACTTCTACGGCAGCCACAGCTCGGCGCAGTTTCGTGCCGACGGCGCCGAGCAGGTCATGCACGCGGCGTTCGAGATCTCGGATGTGATCCATCGGCCGAGGGGGGCGACGGTGGGGTACGAGCGGCTGTACCGCGTCGACGCGAGCGGGGGTGAGCCGATCGCCGTCGCGGGGGTCGGCTGGTCCTCCTATGGGCGGACGTGGCAGGGACGCGGCAAGGCGGCGCAGCCCGGCTTCGTCGTCGACGCGTCCGGAGAGGCCTTCTCTTTCGTCGGTCGGCAATCGATGAACATCACCACGCTCGCCGCGAGGAGCGAGACAGGCTCGACGCTCCATCCCGGCGACCTGGTCTTCCTCCTGGCGGACGAGCGGGTCGTGGCCGGCAGCGGAGATTGGCCGACGGTGGCGGAGGTCGCCGCCCGCATGGGCGGGGTCCAGCACGAGCACGTCACCGCGATGATCGGCCTGTCTCGTTCGGCGGTGCGGTTCGAGTTCTGAGGGTGGAAGCCCGGGGTGGCGTGTGATGGGCAATCTCAAGGGTGTGGCCTGGGCGACGCTCGGCACCGGGCTGTTCGCGCTGATCTACGTGTCGGGAAAGCTCGCCGACGGTGCGGCGGGCGCGATCCAGATCATGTGGCTGCGGTATCTCGGCGGGTTCGTGACCGTCGCGGCCGTCCTGGCTTTCACGGGCCGGCCCGCCTCGTGGCTCTCCACGCGCCAGCCGGCTCTCCACGCCGTCCGCGCGGCCTGCGGAGCCTTCGGCGGCGTCGCGGCGGTCTATGCGGCGGCGCGCATGCCCGTCGCCGAGGCGACGGCCATCGGGCTCCTCGACGGGCTCCTGACCGTGATCCTCGGCGTCGTGCTGCTGCGGGAGCGCCTGCGCGTCGGGCAGGTGATCGGAGGCGTCCTGTGCCTCATCGGCGCCCTCGTCGCCGTGACGGGCGAGGGCGCGCTGTCCGGTGCCGTTCCCGTCGGGCCGGCGGCGGTGGCCCTGGCCGGTGCCGCCCTCGTCGCGTGCGAGAGCATCCTGATCAAGACGCTGGCCCGGGCGGAGAAGGCGTTGACCGTGCTGCTCTACGTCAACCTGTACGGCAGCCTCATCCTGATGGTGCCGGCGCTGGCGACCTGGTCTCCCATCGCGCTGCCGATGGCCGGCGCGTTCGCCCTGCTCGGGCCCATCGCCATCCTGGCCCAGACCTGCAACATCTTCGCGTTCCGCCGCGCGGACGCGGCCGTCGTCGGCCCGGTGCGGTATACGTGGATCGTGTTCGGGGCGCTCTACGGATCGATCTTCTTCGCCGAGACGCCGAGCCCGTCGACGCTGGCGGGCGCCGCCGCGATTCTCGTCGGCGGCGCCGTCCTGGCGATCGCACGCGGCGCCCCGGTGAGGGACCTGCCGGCGCGCTGATGCGGCGTCAGCCCCGCGCGGGAATGGCGAGCCCGCGCTGCACCGCCGGGCGGGCGAGGCCGCGCTCGAGCCAGGCGGGCGTGCGCGAGAGCGCGTCCCAGCCGACGATGTCGGCGGCCTCGTAGAAGCCCACCAGGTTGCGCACCCAGCCCAGCAGCGCGATGTCGGCGATCGTGTACGCCTCGCCCATGATCCAGTCACGCCCCTCGAGCCGCGTCTCGATCACCTTCAGGAGCCGCTCGGCCTCGGCGCGGTAGCGCTCCTTAGGGCGCGGATCCTCGATCTCGCGGCCCTTGAACTTGTGGAAGAAGCCGAGCTGGCCGAAGAGCGGCCCCACCGCACCCATCTGCCACATCACCCACTGCACCGTCTCCCACCGCGCGACCGGGTCCGTGGGGAGGAGGCGCCCGGTCTTCTCGGCGAGGTAGAGCAGGATCGCGCCCGACTCGAACAGCGCCAGCGGCCTGCCGCCGGGCCCGTCGGGATCGATGATGGCGGGGATCTTGCCGTTGGGGTTCAGCGCCAGGAATTCCGGCGTCCAGGTCTCGTTCTCGCCGATGTTCACGAGATGCGGCTCGTAGGGCAGGCCGGTCTCCTCGAGCATGATCGACACCTTCACGCCGTTGGGCGTGGGCGTCGAGTAGAGCTGCAGGCGATCGGGATGCTTCGGGGGGAAGCGCGAGGTGATCGGGTGGGTGGCGAGGTCGGTCATCGGGGGAGCCTTTCCATGGAAGCTGCGCCGTTTCGTCGCTTCGGCAGATGGTCGCGCTGCCCGCGGACGCAACGAACCGGTGCGCCAGGGTGGGTTGGCGCGGGTGCAAGCTCGGGCATGTAACGTCGTCCGGATCCCGCACCGCCGTCGATGCAACACCCGCTCCATGTCGCATCCATTCACGATTTGCCGCCCCTGTCCCCCCATGATAGAGGCCCCATCTGAGACGGGACGGGCGCATCGAGGCGCCCGCCCGCGCGCGCCGAGGCGGCCCCGGCGCGGGCGCGGGACGGCACGAGGGCCGACGAGAGCGAGGCGACCATGAGCGCGAGCGAAGCGACCGGGACCCATCTGTCCAACTCCTTCTTCTCGGCCGGCCTCGCGGACGTCGATCCCGAGATCAACGCCGCCATCGAGGCCGAGCTCGGCCGACAGCGCATGGAGATCGAGCTGATCGCCTCGGAGAACATCGTCTCGCGGGCGGTGCTCGAGGCGCAGGGCTCGGTGATGACCAACAAGTACGCCGAGGGCTATCCCGGCCGGCGCTACTACGGCGGCTGCCAGTTCGTCGACGTCGCCGAGACGCTGGCGCAGGAGCGCGCCTGCCGCCTGTTCGAATGCGGCTTCGCCAACGTCCAGCCGAACTCGGGCTCCCAGGCGAACCAGGCCGTGTTCATGGCGCTGATGCAGCCGGGCGACACGTTCATGGGCCTCGACCTCGCCGCCGGCGGGCACCTCACGCACGGCGCGCCGGTGAACGTGTCGGGCAAGTGGTTCAACGTGGTGAGCTACAACGTCCGGCCCGAGGACAACCTCGTCGACATGGACGCGGTCGCCCGCCTCGCCCGCGAGCACAAGCCCAAGGTCATCATCGCCGGCGGATCGGCCTACTCGCGCCATTGGGACTTCGCCCGCTTCCGCGAGATCGCCGACGAGGTCGGCGCCTGGTTCATGGTCGACATGGCCCACTTCGCCGGCCTCGTCGCCGGCGGCGCGCATCCCTCGCCCTTCCCGCACGCCCACGTCGCCACCACGACGACGCACAAGACGCTGCGCGGCCCGCGCGGCGGCATGATCCTGACGAACGACGAGGCGCTGGCGAAGAAGTTCAACTCCGCGGTGTTCCCCGGCATGCAGGGCGGGCCGCTGATGCACGTCATCGCCGCCAAGGCGGTCGCCTTCGGCGAGGCGCTGCGGCCGGAGTTCAAGATTTACGCCCGCGCGGTGGTGGACAACGCCCGCGCCATGGCGGACACGATCAAGTCCGGCGGCTACGCAATAGTCTCGGGTGGCACCGACAACCACCTGATGCTCGTCGACCTGCGGCCGAAGTCGCTCACCGGCAAGGCCGCGGAGCAGGCGCTCGGGCGCGCGCACATCACCTGCAACAAGAACGGCGTGCCCTTCGATCCCGAGAAGCCGATGGTCACCTCCGGCATCCGCCTCGGTACGCCGGCCGCGACCTCGCGGGGCTTCGGCGTGGCCGAGTTCCAGGAGGTCGGCCGGCTCATCGTCGAGACGCTCGACGGGCTCGCGGCGAACGGCGAGGGCGGCAACGGCGCCGTGGAAGCCTCGGTGAAGGAGCGCGTCCACGCGCTCACCGGCCGCTTCCCGATCTACGGCTGAGGAGACCCGGGCGCACATGCGCTGCCCCTATTGCGGAAGCCTCGACACGCAGGTGAAGGATTCGCGGCCGGCGGAAGACTCGGCCTCGATCAGGCGCAGGCGCGTGTGCCCCGATTGCGGCGGGCGCTTCACGACGTTCGAGCGCGTGCAGCTGCGCGAGCTCTTCGTGGTGAAGCGCTCGGGCAAGCGCGTGCCCTTCGATCGCGACAAGCTCCAGCGCTCGATCGACGTCGCCCTGCGCAAGCGCGAGGTCGATGCCGAGCGGGTCGAGCGCATGGTCAACGGCATCGTGCGCCAGCTCGAATCCTCCGGCGAGACCGAGGTTTCGTCCGAGCAGGTGGGCGATCTCGTCATGGAGGGGCTCAAGAACCTCGACGACGTGGCCTACGTGCGCTTCGCCTCGGTCTACAAGAGCTTCCGCGAGCCCCGGGACTTCGAGGAGCTGCTGATCGGGCTCGGCCGCGCCGCCGGCGCGAGCGGTGCGGCGGCCGTCGCACCTGGGCGCGCCGTCGAGGAGCGCGCCGCCCCGACGGATCCTGCCGAGGCGGATCCCGCCGTGGACGGCGTGCGATGAGCCCCGCCGCGGCGCGGGCGCCCGCCCCCGGCGAGACGCCGGCCGGCGATGCGCAGGCGCAACGCGACATCGCCTACATGCGCAATGCGCTCGCCGTCGGGCGGCGCAACCTCGGCCTCACCTGGCCCAACCCCAGCGTCGGCGCCGTGCTCGTCTCCTACGCCTCCGGCGCGCCGGTGGTCGTCGCCCGCGGCGTCACCCAGCCCGGCGGGCGCCCCCATGCCGAGCGTGTCGCGATCGACGCCGCCGACCCGGCCGCGCGGGGCGCCACCCTCTACGTCACGCTCGAGCCCTGCTCGCATCACGGCAAGACGCCGCCCTGCGCCGAGGCCGTCATCCACGCGGGCGTCGCCCGCGTCGTCTACGCGCTGGCCGACCCCGACCCGCGGGTGAGCGGGCGCGGCGCGGCGCTGCTGCGCCAGGCGGGCCTCGCCGTCACCGGCGGCGTCGAGGAGGCGGAGGCCGCGCGCAGCCATGTCGGGCACGTCACGCGGGTGACGAAGGGCCGCCCGGCCGTGCTGCTGAAGCTCGCCCGGACCGCCGACGGCTTCGCCGCCGCCGCCTCCAACGAGCGGCTGATGATCACCGGCGCGCTGGCCAACGCCCGCGTCCACCTGATGCGCGCGCATGCGGACGCGATCATGGTCGGCCTCAACACCGTCGTCGCCGACGACCCGCGCCTGACCGTACGCTTGCCGGGCCTCGAGCACCGCTCGCCGGTGCGCGTCGTGGTGGACTCCAACCTGGCGCTGCCGCTCGAGGCGGGCATCGTCCAGAGCGCCGGCGCGCCGCCGACCTGGGTGATCACCACGATCGACGCGCCCGCCGCCGCCGAGCGCCGGCTCGTCGACGCGGGCGTCGAGGTGATGCGGGTCGGTGCGGATGATCGCGGGCGCGTGCGGCTCGACGAGGGCCTGCGGCTTCTCGCCGTGCGCGGCATCACGCGGGTGTTCTGCGAGGGAGGGCCGGCGCTGGCGGAAGGGTTGGCGCAGGCCGATCTCGTCGACGAGCTCGCGATCGCGACGGGTCCGCGCCGGCTCGCGGCACAGGACCCCTCGGTGTCCGGCCTCGCTGCCGTCGGCCCCGCGCTCGCGCGCCACATCGAGACGCGCATGCGCCTCCTCGCCGAGGAGCCCGCGGGCGAGGACGTGTTCCAGCATTACGAGAGGGCGTGAGCCATGTTCACCGGCATCGTCACGACCGTCGGCCGCGTCACCGCGGTCGAGGACCGCACCGACCAGCGCCGCCTCACCATCGCCTGCGACGACGATCCCGAGACGATCGCCATCGGCGCCTCCATCGCTTGCTCCGGCCCCTGCCTCACGGTGGTGGAACTGGGCGGTGTGGCCGGCGACATGTGGTTTCGGGTCGACGCGGCGGCCGAGACGCTGGCGCGCACGACCGTCGGCGCCTGGGGGGAGGGGACCCGCGTCAACCTCGAGCGCTCGCTCAAGATCGGCGACGAGCTCGGCGGCCACATCGTCACCGGCCACGTCGACGGTCTCGCCGAGATCGTCGCGCGCACCGAGGTGACCGCGGAAGAGAGCGGCTGGGGCGCCACCGCCCGCTTCGACCTGCGGGTGCCCGCCGCCCTCGCCCGCTTCGTCGCCGAGAAGGGCTCGGTCGCGCTCGACGGTTGCTCGCTGACGGTGAATTCGGTTGACGGGGACGTCCTCTCGGTCCTGCTCATCCCCCATACGCTCGCGCACACGACCTTCGGCGAGAAGGGACCGGGCGACCGGGTCAACCTCGAGGTCGACCTGATGGCGCGTTATGCGGCGCGGCTGGTGGAGGCGCAGGGGTGATTGCGGGGACAGACCCTGCGTGCTATCGTTCCGATATCAATGGAGCGAATGAATGGTCGACATACTCGTCCGCAATGTCGATGACGAGCTGGCGGCGCGCCTCAAGGATCGAGCGCGCGCGCAAGGAACGTCGCTGAACGAGGTCGCACGAGAGGCGCTGCAGGCGTTCGCCAGGCCGTCACAAGCGGAATTCCTGGAGATCGCGGATCGCATCGCGTCCATGGGGCCTCGCTTCCCCGGGAGCAGCGTTGATCTGATCCGCGAGGACCGCGACAACGATGAGCCTTATCGTTGATGCGTCCGTCGCAGTTCCGTGGCTGATCCGCGAGGACGGCTCGGATCGCGCGCGTTCGATTCTCGCTAGAGGTCACACCCTGATTGCGCCAGAGATGCTCTTGGCGGAAGCCGGCAACGCGTTCTTCAAGCGTGTGATCCGTAATGCGATGTCGGTGGAGCAGGCGGTCGAAGCGCTACGAGCGGTCCGGATCCCCTTCTCCGATTTCGTCGCGACCTCGCTCCTGATCGAGACTGCGGCCCGGATCTCCTACGAGTTCAGGCATCCCGTCTATGACTGCCTCTATGTCGCTCTGGCTCTGCGTACCGACGGCGGCCGTTTGGCGACTCTCGATCGACGAATGACGGACATTGCGTCGCGAGCCGGGGTTTTCTGCCACGACCTCTGACCGGCTCACCCCCACTCCACCCATCGCCCGTGGAAATCCGCGCGCCCCAGTGCCCGCGTCTCGCCACCGGGCCAGAGGCGCAGCGTGAGGGCGGCCGAGCCGCGCGTCTCATCGGCCTCCATGGCGACGTGGGCGAGCGGCGCGCCGGCGCGTGCGCGGCCCGCCGCTTCGGCGAGCGCCGCCTCGATGCGGGCCTTCACCGGCGCGGGGAGGTATTGCCGGACGATCGTGTGGAAGACCACCGTGGCGACGCCCGGCCGCGGCGCGGACGCGAGCCGCGCCTCGAGCCAGTCGGCGGCATCGGCGCGCGCCACCCGCCAGGGCGCGGCGGCGGCGACGTCGAGGGCGGCGGCGGTGGTCGCGAGCCGCTCGGGCTGGTCGGGCCAAATGTAGGAGAACAGCCGCTCGCGATCGGCCGGGTCGCCGGGGTCGAGCGGGTTGCGGTCGCAGCCGGCGCGGTCCGCCACGGCGAGCAGCGTCGCGGGATCGGGATGGGCGCCGCGCCAGGCGCAGCGGACGAGGACGTGGCTCGACCCCTCCCGCGCGCCGACGTCCAGCGCGTAGCCGTAGCGCTCGAGCCCGAGGTTGAGCCCGGCGCTCGCGCCGATCTCGAGGAGGGAGAGGGGCAGCCCGGTCTCCCGCGCGACGACGAGCAGAGCCCCGAGCACCGCACCGGAGCGCTTCACCTCGTTGGTCTGCGGGGCGGAGCCCAGATAGCCGGCGAGGAAGGTGTCCTCCCGCGCGAGCGCCTGCGCGAGGGCATCGCCGAGGCGGGCGGCGTCGAAGGCGGCGGGCGGGTAGGCGTCCGTCAGGGCGGGGACGCGGCGCGTGCGGGCGAGTGCGTGGAGCGCGCCGGCGGCGCGCAGGGCGAGCGCGTCCGCGCCGGGATCGCCCTCCCAAGACCCGATCCGGCGCCCGAAGACGGTCGACCCGTCGAGGCGCTGCGCCAGGAAGGCGCACAGGTCGGCATTGTAGGGCGAGCCGAGATCGCGGCAGGCGTCGGCTTGGCGCAGGAAGGCGGCGCGGATCGAACCCGGAAGCGCGGCCATCGTCCGTGACCCTCCTCCGTGCCCTTCCTCGCCCTCCGCGCCCGCGATCAGGCGCGCACGCGCCCGGCGCCTTCGCGCGCGATCGTGTTCGACTGGTCGATGGACAGCGCCCGGCGGTAGCTCTCGCGCGCCTCGTCCAGCTGGCCGGAGCGCTCCAGGGCGACACCGCGCCAGGCCCAGGCGTCGGCGTTCTGGGACTGCACGTTGAGCGAGGCGTTGAGATCCTCGATCGCCTTGGCGTTGTCGCCGAGCGCGATCAGGCTCTGGCCGCGGCCCTGGTAGGGAGCGGCGACGTAGGGGTTGCGGTCGATCGCCGCGTCGAAGTCGAGCACCGCCTCGCGGTGCTGGCCGAGGCGCTGGTAGACGAGCCCGCGGGCGTGGTGCGCCTCGGCCGACTCGGGGTTGACCCGCAGCGCCTCGTTCAGGTCGGTGAGCGCACCGGCGGTGTCGCCGCGGGCGCGCAGCAGGTTGGCGCGGCCGATGCGCGCCGGCGCGTAGTTCGGGTTCGCCGCCAGCGCGCGGGTGAAGTCGGCGAGCGCGTCGTCGTCGCGGCCGGTCTGGCGCAGCGCCAGCGCGCGGTTGGTGTAGGCGGCGGGGTTCGACGGGTCGAGCTCGATGGCGCGCGTGAAATCCGCCAGCGCGTCGCGGAAGTCGCCGGCGCGCGCGTAGGCGGCGCCGCGGGTGTTGTAGGCGGTGGCGTCGGTCGGGTTGTTGCGGATCACCTCGGTGAGCGATGCGATGTTGGTGCCCGCCACCGCGCTGTCCTGGCGCTCCAGCACGGCCACCTGCTGGGCGGGGCCGCGCGTCGCCACCGTCTCGCAGCCCGCGAGCGCGATGCCGGCCAGGAGGAGCACCGTCAGCCGCGTTCCGCGAAGCGTCCCGTCGATGCGCGTCCCCTCGATGGTCGTGATCATGCTCGCCTCTCCCCGGCGCGATCCGCGCCCGTCGTTCTGCGCCCGTGCCCCGCTGCGCGCGACCTCGTACGGGTTCCCTGAGACACGAATGGGGCGATACCGGGCCCTTACGGAGCCGCGGGTCGCCACATCGGTCCCGAAGGCGCGCCTCAGCGTGCGGGCTTGGGCTTCGACGGCAGCAGGCCCTCGCGCTGCATGCGCTTGCGCACGAGCTTGCGGGCGCGGCGGACGGCCTCGGCCTTCTCACGCGCCTTCTTCTCGGAGGGCTTCTCGTAATGGCCGCGCAGCTTCATCTCGCGGAAGATGCCCTCGCGCTGCATCTTCTTCTTGAGCGCGCGGAGCGCCTGATCGACGTTGTTTTCACGGACGAGAACCTGCACGCGTCGAGTTCCTTCGGTTGATGCGCCGGCGATGTCGGATGCGGATACGGGAAACTTGGACCGCCGAGCGCGAGCTCTCGCCCCTCGGCCGGTGGATGCTGCGCTTAGCAGAATCGCCGGGGGCTGTCGAGGGCCGAGATCCGCCACAGGCAACGCCGGGCGATCGCGCTCGAACGTTTGCGCGGGCTGGCGTTCACCGCTTCTCGGAAAGCCGCGTCACGTGCCCCATCTTGCGCCCCGCCCGGGCCTCGCCCTTGCCGTAGAGCGTGAGCCGCGCGCCCTCCTCTGCGAGGAGCGTGCGCCAGGCGCCGGCGTCCGCGCCGATGAGGTTGTCCATCGTCGCCACCGGCGCGCGGCGGGTTGTCGGGCCGAGCGGCCAGCCGCAGACGGCGCGCACGTGCTGCTCGAACTGCGAGGTCGCGGCGCCGATGTCCGTCCAGTGCCCGGAATTGTGGACGCGCGGCGCCATCTCGTTGACCACCAGGTGCTCGCCGTCGGCATCGCGCACGAGGAACATCTCCACCGCGAAGACGCCGACGTAATCGAGCGCCGTGGCGATGCGCGCCGCGATCTCCCGCGCCGCCGCTTCCGTCTCCGGCGCGGCGGCGGCGGGCACGGTGGTGCGGGCGAGGATGCCGCCCTCGTGGCGGTTCTCGCACAGGTCGTAGACGGCGAGGCCACCGTCCGGCGCGCGGGCGGCGACGACGGAGACCTCGGCGGCGAAGGGCACGAAGCCTTCGAGGATCGCCGGCGCCGCGCCGATGGCGGCCAGCGCCGCGGCGGGGTCGTCGCCCTCGCGGATCACCACCTGGCCCTTGCCGTCGTAGCCGAAGCGCCGCGTCTTGAGGATCGCGGGGCGCCCGAGCGCGGCCAGCGCGGCGGCGAGGGAGGCCGCGTCGTCCACCGCCCGGAAGGGCGCGACGGGGATGCCGAGCCCCGCGACGAAGCGCTTCTCGGCGAGCCGGTCCTGCGCGGTCGCGAGCGCGGCGAGGCCCGGCCGAAGCGGTGCCCAGCGCGCGACCGTCTCGGCGGCGGAGACGGGAACGTTCTCGAACTCGTAGGTGACCACGGCGCAATGGCGCGCGAACTCGGCGAGCGCCTCGCCGTCCGCGAAATCCGCGGTCGTGGCGCGGGCGGCGACGTCGAAGGCGGGACTCGCCGGAGCATCGTTGTAGACGTGGACGACGAGCCCGAGCCGCGCGGCCTCCACCGCGATCATGCGCCCGAGCTGGCCGCCGCCGAGGATGCCGAGCACGTCGCCCGGCGCGACAGGGCTCATCGCCCGGGCTCCATCGCCGGCGCATCGACGATCGGCGCATCCACGGGATGCTCGGCCACGCCCTCCGACTGGCGCGTCCGCCACGCCTCCAGCCGCTCCGCGAGCGCGGGATCGCCGAGCGCCAGGACGGCGGCGGCGAGCAACGCGGCGTTGATCGCTCCGGCCCGCCCGATCGCCAGCGTGCCGACCGGGATGCCGGCGGGCATCTGCACGATGGAATAGAGGCTGTCGACGCCCGACAGCGCCTTCGATTCGATCGGCACGCCGAAGACCGGCAGCGGCGTCAACGCCGCCACCATGCCCGGCAGGTGCGCGGCACCGCCGGCGCCCGCGACGACGACCTTCACGCCCTCGTCCTTGGCGCCCTTGGCGAAGGCGAAGAGCCGCTCGGGCGTGCGGTGGGCGGAGACGATCCGCGCCTCGTGGGCGACGCCGAGCGCGTCCAGCGTCTGCGCGGCATGGCGCATGGTCGCCCAGTCCGACTGGCTGCCCATGACGATGGCGACGGTTGGCCGCGCCGGCGGGGTGATCTCGGTCATGCGGCTCCTCGCGGCGCGCGCGTCAGGTACGTCGGGCGCGTCAGGCGATGATGTCGGGGAGGATATCGTCCTCGATCCGGTGGATGCGGTCGCGCAGGGTGAGCTTGCGCTTCTTGAGCCGCTGCAGCTGCAGGCGGTCGTGCACCGGCGCCGATTCGAGCGCCTCGATCGCCCGGTCGAGGTCGCGGTGCTCCTCCTTGAGCCGCGCGAGCTCGGCCTGCAGCTCGGCGGAATCGATCCCGTCGTCCACTCTCGCGCTCCACAGTCACTCGGCGAGCCCGCGCGTCTTCACGCATCGCTCACCAAGAGCGACAAAACCCCGCCGCCGTCAAGGTCCGGCACCTGCGATCTAACTCTTTAGGGTTGCGGCGCAGCACGAGAAAGCTTCGACAGGCGAATGATTCTGTGAGAGCATCGAGGCGTTCGAAGCGAACACTGGAAGGGAGACGACGCATGTCGCTGAATAGCCACTTGGCCGAGCTCGAGCGTAAGCACCAGGCTCTCGAGCAGGAGATCCAGAAGGCGGTGACGAGCCCTTCGACGAGCGACGAGGAGATCGCCAGGCTCAAGCGCAAGAAGCTGGTCCTCAAGGACCAGATGAAGCGCCTGCGCGACGGCGATCGCGTGGAGGAGACGCTCCACTGACGGAGCGGTCATCGCGTTTCGAGGCCGAGTAGACGGGGCGCACCGTGCCCCCAGGCAGCGTCGCCGCCGTTCGGGAGACCGAGCGGCGGTTTCTTTTCGAGGCGATGGGCGACGTGTACGGGTTCGCGCGTGGGTGACGGCGCGGATACGATGGGGGATGATGATCGCGGGGGCGGCTGCGCGCGCGGGTCGCCGGACTTGTCAGCCGCGAGCGCCGCCGATGCCGATCCGCCGACCGATCACCCGCCCCTCCCGCCTCGCCGCGGCACGCCCCCGGCCGGCCGCGGGGGAGGCCGGCGCGGTCGCGCTCGCCCGCATCGAGGAGATCGCCCGCAACGCCCGGACGGCCTGGTTCGGGCTCCTCGCCTACCTCGCCTTCGTCGGCGTGACCCTGCTCGGCGTGCGCGACATCGATTTCTACTCGCTGGAAGCCTCCACGACGCTGCCGCTGGTGAACGTGGCGATCCCCACGACGCTGTTCTTCCTCACGGCGCCGTGGCTGGGGGCGGCGCTGCATGTCTACCTACATTTGTATTTGCTGAAGCTGTGGGATGCGTTGGCGGAGGCGCGTGAGCGGGTTGACGGTTTGCCGTTGGGGGACCGGGTGTTTCCGTGGCTGGTGATCGATTGGGCCTTGCTGCGGCGGAAAGACAAGGATCGCGCGACCACGAAGCGGCCGATGGCGTGGTTGGCCAATCTGGTGACCGTCGTCCTGGTCTGGCTTGCAGCACCGCTGATGCTGACCTGGGCATGGTGGCGTTCGATGCCCGCGCGCGAGGAGCTGCTGACACTGTTCATCGCGGTGCCGCTGGTTTTCTCGATCTATGCCGGAAGGAAGAGCTGGCGGCGGGCTAGGCGGCGGTTGAAGGCCGGTCGCATGCCGCCGCCTCCGGTGAGCCGTGGCAGAACGTGGTCCGCTCGCTGCGGATTTGTGGTGATCGGAAGTCTGCTTGCCTCGGTCAGCTGGTTGCGGACGGAGGGAGGATTCGACTGGTGGGCGAACCGGGCGATCGATCGTTGGGAAGCCACCTTCGGCCCGATTTTCGAGGATGGACCTGGTCCGCACGGGTTTACGATAGGCGCGCAGGAGATGCAGGAGCTTTGGGTTGCGGACCGGGTCGTCACCCTTGACCATCTGTCCTGGCGCGACGGCGACGGGCGGGTGCTCTGGACGCCCCTCGCGCCGGTCGACCTCGTTGGAGCCGATCTTGCGCAGCGACCACTGACTTGGGTGAGTTCCGATACTGGTGAGCGGCGCTTTCGTCTCGCTTGGTGCCGCGATCGGGAGCTCCACCTGATCATATGTGAAAGAATTCGTCGACGCAATTTCACCAGTAGCGAAGGTTATAAACTTGCTATTGCAGAGAAAGCGGCCCAACTTGGGCGGTGGTGTTCGTCCGAGGGGCGTAACTTCAGTGGTTCTGCGTGCGACGCTTATTTCCGTGATCTTGAGAACGCATTAGCCTCGGAGTGGTCGGAGGGGCGGCTGACTCTGATCGCAGATCTACCGAAACCACCGCTGCGGAATAGCGACTTACGTCATGTCTGGATGAACAGCGCATTTCTTGCAGGGGTTGATCTCAGCGGGGCACGGCTCGAAGGCGCAAATTTGAGTGGTTCGACTTTAGAAGGTGCGATTCTCAGCCGGACGAACTTGATTTCCGCGAACCTCAGCCTGACCTCCGCCGAAGGCGCCGATTTCAGCTACTCACGTCTCGATGGTGCATCTTTGTCATGGGCGAGATTATCCGCCGCTGAATTTCCCTCAGCGGAGATGGTTGATGTAAGCCTCACAGGTGCGCGTCTGAACGAGGCGAACCTCTCGTTGGCACGGCTATCTGGTTCAGACTTGCTGTACGCGGACTTGGGTGGCGCAAACTTGAGCTTCGCTGCACTTGATGATGCAGTCATGTTGTTTACACGCCTTGACGGTGCATCATTGCACAGCGTTTCTGGTCTTACTCAGGAACAGCTTGAAATGACACTGGGGAATGATGCAACGAAACTCCCAGACGGACTTTGGATCATCTCCTGTGTAGCGGCGAGAGACGATGAGAACGACTTACCGGAAGGCACGTTCTGGGATGCGTTCTGCGGTATGGACGAGGAGCCGCAAATTTATTACTCGGATACGCCGCCCGAACGCGATCTATGATCGTCGGCCTACAGCGTTCGCTATCGAATCGTTCAACGCTCCTGATCTCTCGATTCTAGCGCCCCCGCGGGGGGGCGCGGGGGGGGGGGGGGGGGGGGGGGGGGGGGGGGGGGGGGGGGGGGGGGGGGGG